>JAGGXT010000020.1 GCA_021162905.1 Candidatus Odinarchaeota archaeon
GTTTTTTATAGTATTTAAATAAAAAAGACAAGGATTTTATAAAATTTCCGAAATATTTAAGTATTATTATCTCCGAAAAATTTAAAAGGCAATAAGAAAGGCGGCTTTTCGTAATATAATAAGTTATTAGGGTTGCGTATATTATTATGGAGGAAGATTATATGAATGAGAACAAATTTGAGAAAAGAGATGTTTTAAGATGCCCTGAGTGTGGCAGTACAAATATTATTAGAGATCCCAAGCATGGAGAGCTTGTTTGTGCTGATTGTGGACTTGTTATTAGTGAACATTTAATTGATCAAGGTCCTGAGTGGAGAGCTTTTACTCCAGATGAGAAGGAAGCTAGAAGTAGAGTAGGATCACCTATTACGCTTACTGTTCATGATAAAGGATTATCAACCATTATTGATTGGCGAGATAAAGATGCTTATGGGAAAAAACTAACGCCCTCTAAAAGGGCTCAGATCTATAGACTTAGGAAATGGCAAACTCGAAGTAGAGTATATAGCTCAATAGAAAGAAATTTAGCTGTTGCTATGGCTGAATTAGATAGACTTGCTAGTCAGCTTGGAGTCCCAAAAAATGTCCAAGAAGACGCTGCGATGATTTATAGGAAAACAATAGAACAAAGATTAATTAGGGGACGTTCCATCGAGGCCATGATTGCTGCAGCTGTTTATGCGGCATGTAGATTAAGAAAAGTACCAAGAACATTAATTGAAATAGCATCTCAATCTAGAGTAAATAGAAAGGAATTGGGTCGCTGTTATAGGCTGATATTACGTAAGCTTAGTTTGAAGATACCTATTGCAAATCCAATAGATTTTATTCCTAAATTTGGGCAAGAGCTAAAATTAAGTGGGAAAACATTAGAAAAAGCAATCGAAATATTACAGGAAGCAAAAAAAGCAAGAATTACTGCAGGAAAGGATCCTACTGGATTAGCAGCAGCAGCTATTTATATTGCTGGTTTATTAACTGGAGAGAAAAGAACTCAGAGAGAGATTGCTGAAGTGGCTCACGTAACAGAAGTAACTGTAAGAAACCGATATAAGGAATTGGTAAAAAGGCTTAAAATATCATTGACATGATCTATCTTTTTCTATTTCTTTTGTTTTTTTAACTGTTAATCCTAATTCTTCCGCTTTTGAAATGACAATGTCTCTATATTCTTTCTTTAGACCCTTCCAGTCTAGTATTGCATATTTTGGTTTTGGATATGTTCGATGGTAAGCCTGTATTATCATCTCAGGTTTCATGCCAGCATCAAAAGCATATTTTGGTGCTATATGCCCAAAAGCGTATGGGCTATTTAAAATCAAGTTACTAAAAGATGGGCAGTAATGAGAACCACCAAACCCTATTGCAATTTCAAAATCAGAATTTAGTAAGGTGTTATAATTTTCTGCTAAATCTATTATTGTATTAGCTAAAACAGTAGCACCTTTTTCATCTCTCCAATTTTCAGGGCTACTACCCAACTCAATGAAAATTAAGGGTATTGAAAGGTTTGTAGGCCCATGATGAGATACTTCATACGACACCATAAACTTGTCTCTAAGCTTGTATTCATCCACATAATAATTTAATCTTTGATATGCATATTTTAACGCTATAGCTGGAGCAATAGCAAGAGAGTTGGGTGAGCCTCCGAAAAGGGCTTTATCGGTCCAATTTCCAGTAGTATGCGTTAATAATGCAGGTATTTCTGATTCTGATTTATGTCTACTAGCAAATATGTATAAACTTATTTGATAATCCTTTAGTAATGCGTCTAAATAATCTGCATAAATTAAATCCTTCTTTATTGTTACAAAAAGAATATCCTTAAATCTATAGGCGAGATTATTATCTAATTTACCGATTGCATCTTTAAGATATCCTAATTCACGCAGTCTTTCTTTAATATTTAAACTAGCAATATCCTTTTCTGAGAAAATAACTGCAATCAAAAAACCACCCGCTTAATTTTGATTGCTTTTTCTCCATCAAGGAAGAATCCTTTCTAAATAAAATTTTGGATTAAACTCTGCTAGATCCTCATATTTCTGACCTGTACCGATAAATATTATTGGTTTTTTAATTGAATATACTACGCTAATAGCGGTTCCACCTTTTTCATCGGCATCAGTCTTAGTTAATATTATAGCATCAACACCTATGTAATTATTAAAAGTTATGGCTTGCTGAACCGCATCATTTCCTGTTAGTGAGTCAACGATAAGTATTGTTAAGTCAGGATTTGCTATGCGCTTAATTTTGCTGACTTCGTCCATCAGATTTCTATCGGTTTGCATCCTACCAGCGGTATCTATCAAGACCACATCGATATTTCTTGCTTTAGCATGCTCTATTGCATCGTATGCTACGGCAGCAGCATCTGAACCATATTTATGGCTTATAACTCTTAGGTTTAGCTTATCAGCATGAATTTTTAGTTGTTCAATACTCCCCGCACGAAATGTATCGGCTGCTGCCAGTACTACACGATAACCTCTCTTCCTAAGATAATAAGCCAATTTCGCGATTGTGGTTGTTTTTCCAGTACCATTTATTCCAACAAAAAGCAGTACTGCTGGCTCACCTTTTTTTCTTTTCTCTTCGATTAAATTAATAACGTCTATATCCATATCGGGTATCGTTATTATAGAACTAATGGCATCTCGAAGTACTTCCATTGCAAGCTCTTTAACATTACCGAATCTACTTACTTTTATACCTATTAATCTATCTTTGACATCGCTAATTATTTTTTCAGCAGCATCGTAAGCAACATCATTTTGAACTAACATTAATTGTAGTTCCCATAGAATATCTTCTAAATCCTTTTCAGAAATTACCTTTTTTGATAATTTCTCTAACGATTGAGCAATTGCAGATTTTAATTTCTCAAACAATTATTTGCGAGCCTCCTCCATCGATTCACTATATCTTTCGAGAAGCTTTTGTAGTTCATTATATTTTTGAATTACCTGAGCTAATTGCCCTTCTATCTTAGTTTTCGCATCTTCTAAATTTATAATATTATTATTAACAGCATCTGTCGATTCAGAAACTGCTCTTTTCACAATAACATTAGCTCCTATGTCCATTAAAACGTATTCTTTGTTAGAGATTCTGCCTTTTACGAAAACACCGCCGCCTATCGGGAAAAGAAGCTCGGTATTAACATCAATAGTCTTTAAGGAATCAAGAAATGCTTTAGCTGACTTTAGCTCTTCAAGCTTTAGATTTATTAAATTTAGCTGCTCATTTAATGACCTAGCTTGAGCCTCATATATTTGCATTAGATATAATATTTCACCTATCTTAGCTCGTACCGATCTTGATTGTGGTTGCTTGCTCAAGTCATTCAACCCCCGCAATAAAAGCGATTACTGGATCTTTAATTTCGTCGGGTGGTATTTCCTCGATTTTTTCAATCTTTATTAATCTACGATTTACTTTATGATTACCTCCAATAATAGAGTAAACTAACTCAACGGCTTGCTCCTCTTTAAGAGCCCTGACATACTTTGTAAACTTATATACAATTTTCCCTTTCTTGAATTTTCCAGAAATTCGATAATTTTTTACCTCACCCATAACGACCACCAATTATTCAGTTTCAACAATATTAAGTGCATGCGATATTTTTACAATTTCAGGACCTGTAGTTTCCGATCCAACAAGAGCCCCATTTGAATTTGCAACGAGACCTATTGCGATATAAGGAGAACCTAAATTCACAGTTCCTATATCTACGGGAACATGCAAAACATTACTTATTAACTCTAACTCATCATCTGTAGTTAGAGGGTGAAAAAGGGCTCCTTTATTTGTCGCAACACCAATTGTTCCTACAATATCAGAAGAGACTATTCTCTTACGAATTATCTCAACATTAAGAGCGTCTTCTATTAATTTTAAAATTGAATCATCAAAAACTGGACTACAAATAGCACCATGATCATTAGTGATAATAAGATTACCTATTGCGTTATATTTGGTTGGCAATTGAATAATGTTTATGTCGTCAGGTAGTTCTCTTTTCAACATTTTTATATCGTCATCAGTGGCAAAATCGGGCAATATTAGACCATTAGAATTGGCTGCTGTGAATACCCCTAATAATGATGAATTACCAATGTGCACTTTTATAACAGGCACTTTTAGAGTTTTTGCAATTAACTCTATAGCACTAGGTTTTATTTCAGGAGGAGCTAACACGTATTTGTCAGTAGCCCTAAGATAAGCACCTATGTATGGATTGGTTCCAAAGCTTAGTTTTGTAATTGACAAAGTGTATCATCTCCATTATAGTGTTATTGATAAAAATAATGATAAAAGTCATGAATAGTTATGCTAAGTAAACCTTGACCACACCCTCTGAGTCTTTGGTTGCACGGATCTTTATTCTCCTAGGGGGATTTTTTATGCCTCTCGCCCATATGGCTTCATTAACTTTAGGATCTATTATGAGAACTTCTGGTTTCATATGTCTAGTTACAAATTTTCGGAGAATTCGTATAGCCTTTTCAGCCCGCATGTATTTTGGTTTATATATTACATCTTGAAGGGGAACAGTATATATCCGCTCCTCTACAATTTGAGCTTCTTCTTCCTCGCCAATCATTTCGGCAGCTGGTTTAGATTTATCCTCTTTTGACATTTAATTCACCTCACGGTTTGATTCTTTGTTGGCGCCATCGCCTTCTTTTATTACTTGTTCTAACTCTTCCTCTAGTTTTTGCAATAATCCACGTTGGAACCGCTCTTGCTAAACGTCCTGCTCTAGCAAGCCTTAATTTTTTACCTAATGGTTTGTTTCGTGCCATTTTAAACACCTCTACTTAAAAATAATTCTTGGCTCTCTCTTAGAGGAGGCTATCCTTTTTAAAATAGCCTTTAACTGATCATCTGTTATTGGAGTTGGTAACCTACCAGCTTGAGCTAATTGTATCAATTGTAATTCTACTTGCTCTACAAGTTCTGGTTTAACTATTTTCAAATTAGCAAGCCTACTCCTAGCTTCGGATGTAAGAATTCTGCGCAATATTGCTTCTTTTTGTCGTTCAAATTCTAGTCTAGCTTGTTCTTCTTGCTGAGCTCTAATCTGCGACTCTATTAACTGCCTCTGAAGTTCCATCATTTTTCTTTTTCTTAACTCTGCTAATTCCTTGTCACTCATTTTTGGTCACTCAATAATCTATTCATAAACTATCCATATATCTTATTTCTTATATTAAGTTGCTATTTAATCATAAGTTTACAAGATACAGATTAGAGATATTTTTGAAGCTCTGGTCTCTCTTTAGCCATCCCCTTAAATATATCATAGGCTATACGATCTAAGAAACTACGACCTTTACGTGAAATAATACGCCCCTCTCGATTAGTTTTTTCAATAAGTCCTGCTTTTTCTAGTTGCTGAAGAGCTTTACGAATAATCGAACCGCTCCCCCTCCTAAAATGCTCCGGCGCAAATCCACGTTTTTGTCGCCCTCCATATGCAACCCTAAGTCTACTTATACCTACTGGACCATGAATGTATATTTTTCTAAGAATAGATGCACATCTAATATACCACCAGTCCGGTTGTTCAGGGGCACGCTCCTTATGAATCCCTGTTTTAACAAATTTTGCCCATTCAGGGGGCTTTATTTCTGGCATTTTCTTAAGTTCCTCAGCTACACGCTCTATCAGTTTACTTGCTGGAACATCATAGACTGTTGGCATTTAAATCACCAATTATTGTCTTTAAACAAGTCACTATGATTTTCTAAGTGAATGCTATCTCGAATTTGTCTGAGCAATATATATTTTTTTCTTTTTTCGGAGCATAGAGTTTTCTACGTACAAAAAGCATTAAGTGCTTTATTAATTTATTAATAGGATAACATCTGAGAATAGATGGTATAACACCGTTTTAGCACTTAGGAGTTAAAGGCTCATGGTAAATCATTTATAAATCACCCATTTTCGAATGTTACCTTAATAGAAACTGCATCGTTGACCAAAACAATGTTATATTGAAGTTGTGAAATCGATTTTAGAGCAAGTTATTATGATATCGTATAACATATTTATCAGCATTATTATAACATTACATAACCATTCATTGAATTGTTCAACAAAGCACTTTCAAAAAATTCAATAGTTTGTAGGTTATATTACCTTCAATAAGTCCCTATAATTAGGTGATTTTACTGTGGAAAGAATTTGTCCCAATTGCGGTGCTAAGAATCCAAATGATGCTATCTATTGTATGAATTGTGGATTGCCTTTAGAAACAGTTAAAGATCTACGACCACCAATTAGTAGCTTACATAGGAAAAACGAACTCATCAATGCTGCAGAGCATTTAAGAGCTATACATTATAGAGACCCTCTCTCACAAGTAATATTTGTAATTGGAGTTTCTATAGTTATTGTGTCTCTTTTAATATTAGCTTTGTTACCACTTTACTCTATATTTTCAAGACCTCCCATGATTCAATATTTTATGTTCATGATTGCCATCTTTTTTGCTCCTATAATAGCGTCAGCTCGCTGGTTTGCCAGTCTAAACTTTGATTTAAAGCATCATAACCTTAAAAGTGGTGCCTTGCATAATGCAGAAATCGAATTATTACAATCAAAGAACATTTATGTTCTGCAGTTACCTCCATTATCCATTCGAAACATCACACCCCTTATTAGAGTAGTTTTATTGTTAATCCCTTTTGTAAATATAATAGCTTTATATTTTCTTGTAAGGGATATACATGATCATATTGATCATCATAAGAATTACTATACGAGTATGGCATTTATTTTAGGAAGATATGGAATGATCCAGGAAGCTCAAATAATGAACTTAGAAATGGGAAAAATTACTAATATTGATAAACTACTAGCAATATTATTATCAGTAGCCATTTATCCAGTTGGGCTTCTTTATGTTCTCTATAAAGCTCAAGAATTAATGAATAAGATGATTAATTTTCATATGCTAGTAGTTTCTATATTAGTAAAAAATTAGAGTTTATATTAGCCCTCCTAAAAGATAGAACGAATACCCACCAAGTATTTGTATTATTACAGCTGGTATTAAAGGTACTGTTATCTCATCGAGTAAATAAGACCCCGGCAGGCTTTCTAATATTACGCCTGCTATCGATGCAATCAATGAAAGTATTAAAACATCATAAAACATAGGAGGATCCATAAGTAAGATTAGGATAGTTTCCAATGAAGGATGTAATAAAAAGGGCGAAGGATCCCTCAAATGATTTTCGCTTATTGTAAGGTATTTTATGTCTTCCTACCTCTGTGCCAACAATAGCTGCAAAGGCATCACCTATTGCTGATGTCCAAACGCCAACCATAGCCACTTCTAAATCTAAAAATAAAAACATTACTACCAAGATTCCCCAAAAAATAATTGGGCCCACAAAGGTACTGCTTTCTAGTTCGTTTTCACGAGCCATTATACGAAATGTTGATGTGCCAATTGGTATTTCATACTTTATTTTTCCTTTTAGATGTAGGTGATTTAGTGTATAAATTATAAAAAAGAACAATGAGATTATAACACCTAAAGTTCTACCAATGATCTCGCCAAAAATATAAGCAGGTAAAAGTACGACTGCTGGACCCAAAATCCCAGGAATCATGTGAATCGATTTACGTCGTATTTCACGCTTCGTTCTTTCCTTCAAATAAACCACCTCACGAGGGAATCCAGAAGAAATGCTAGGATTCCTAAAAACATTGCACCTTTAGATATTACTCTTACAGTTTTTATTTTTTTAGATTTATACTTTAGTAGATATATTATTGAAGCGAACATAATTATGTCAACAAAACATACTGCTATAATTAAATAGACTATTGTGAATTCTCCGAGGACAAAAGGTAGGGGACTTGTCACTATTAAAATAATAAAAAGTATGGCTGAAATATAGCATGAGTAGTTTATACCTTTAGTTACAGCTAATGTTTTTATATTATGAAGCTTGTCTCCCTCATAATCCTCTATTCCTTTTACAATCTCTCTTCCTAGTGTTAAAATGAATGCAAAATATGCTGGGTATACTATACGATTTGATAAACAAGCGGCTAGTCCACCATAAATAAAAGTAAGGGATGCAAGAGTCGCAATTGTAATGTTACCGATAATCCCTAGTCTCTTTGTTACAAAAGAGTATACTATCAACAGAACTGATGAAATAAAGGCTATTGTGAAAGTGTAGATATTTATTAAAAACGATAAGAGCACTCCGAGAGCAAAAAGTATCATGGAATATAAAAGGGCCGATTTAGGGGATATGGCACCGGAAGGTATCGGTCGATATGGCTTATTTATAGCATCAATATCTTTATCCACATAATCATTGATAACATGACCACCAGAAGATATCGATCCTGCACTTAAAAACAGTAATAAAATTATTTGTAAGCTTAAACCATTTGGAGAGACAGCAATTAAATAGCCTAATATTGCTGATAATGCTACGATAATCGTATTTGAGGGTCTGGTTATTGAGATGTATGCCTTTGGCCGCAAGTTATCACCTTCATTGTTGAAATTGAAAAATCTATATATAAGGAAGAAATAGAGTTAAAATTAATATACATAAAAATAAAAATAATATAAAAATATGTTAACAAAGGCTTTAAAAACATTTACTATGCAGTTGACATTATTATAAATGCACGGAAATGCATGGGGGACCCCTTTTGAATGCTATAGATAGAAATGATGTATTTCAAAAGATAAAAGAGGTTTCACATAAGGATATGCATATTGAAAAAGGGTTAACACTTAATCAATATTATAGAAAGGCGATTAATTTAACGGTGTCGTTAATAAGATGTTTAGAATCTTGTGATGTAAAGACTCCTACATTTGGATATTTTTTTGAAAGTATACTTTCAGATACAAACATGAACCTTTTCGTTAAAGTATTCTCAATCAGGAGATTGATAGAAGAAGATATTACACTTGATATCCCAACGCATGCATACGATATCCTCATGAATATTGCGAAGGATGAAAATGAAGTTCAAGCACTTAGGTATTTAGCTATAATATATCTTTATACACAACGCATGTTAAACGAAGATGAAGTCCTTTCGTTTTTAAAAGATTCAGCTTTACCTTGGCAGTTTAAGGAGAAAATCATTGAGAGGGTCATACCCCGTGTTCTGAGAATTTATGAAATAAAGGAATACATTTCTGATGAAGAACTTAACCTGAATTTGAAAATGAAGATATTTTTGGAGCTTTTTAAGAAAAGAAAAGTATGTGTTGATTGGTCAATAAATTTCCTGAAAAAAATTTTTGAGGACAAAACAATAGAGCCTCATATTAGATATGATGCATTTCTATGTCTACTTAAATGTGAGGAAGATATATCTAAATACAAAGATCTAATTTTTAAGAAAGATGAGAATATAGTAGTAAGAGCCCTTCTGCTTGAGGAGTTAGATAGATTAGAGAAGATAGACAGCAACGAGCTACTTTACTTATTTAAAGAAGAAGAGAATGAGGGGCTTAAATTACTTTCCTTGTATAGATATCTTCTTAAGGGTCTGCGAATTCCAATGGAGGATCTACCATACATTTACAAATTAATTTTTGATAAGACTATTGATGCAAAAATGAGATTTGCCGTTTTTGATTTAATATTGAAAACATCACCAGATTTGATTTCTGATAGAATTTCAGAATTTATCAATTCTATTGATGATCCTTATGAAAGATGGGATATTCTTTTAGAATTATTTCTCGTGGAAAAAATAGATGATGAACAATTTAGGAAATTAAGTTTAGATATTCTCAGCCATCCTAAGCGAACATTCTCACTCGTTCAAAAGATCGTTAACACTCTTTATCGTAGAGGCATTTTAACAGAGGATGAATATAGAGCAATTTTACCATCATGAATATTATTACTATTTTTTCGATGTTTTAACAGTTAGTTCTTGGTAATAATTTAAGAATAGCAACAAAAATTTATGTAAAAAATATTTATTTTAGGCTATGAGCGAAGAACCAAAAGTACTAACCCAAGTAGAAATACTATTTGATGTTATAGTGTTTATCGTTATCTGGACCTTAATATCATTACCTATCTTAATCCTATTGCAAATAATAGGTATGAGATATTCATCATTGTTGCTACCTCACACGGTTATTATAGTTTATCTTGCATTAAAACGTTATAAGACTGATCCTTTTAAAGCAATAGGTTTTGAGATCTCTAAGGCAATAATTTTTCAAACAATTATCTATTCTATAATTGGAGGCTTTTTGCTTACGGTTATCGTTTTAATTTTCATCTTGCTTAATTTTGCTTCAATTCATTGGGTTATTAATTACACGCATCTTAATATTCTAGTAATTCCGATTATTGATACCCTCTTGTCCGCTGGTGTTGAAGAACTTATTTTTAGAGGATATATCGTAAATGTTTTAAGTTTAAAATTTTCTGAGAGAGATACCATATTATTATCAGCTTTTTTCTTCGCATTTATGCATTTGGCAACTCCAGCATTTAATTTAATTGCGTTCTTCCATCTTTTTATAGCGGGGATTGCACTGGCAATAATTTATCTCAAGACACATTCAATATATACAGTTATAGCTTTTCACTTTTCATGGAATTTTTTTGAGGGAGAAATATTTGGACTTCCTGTAAGTGGACATGCTTCAGAGGGGATATTAATAGTTAAAGTTATAAACAATGCTATCTTGACTGGAGGAGCTTACGGCCCGGAAGGAGGACTAATAGGCCTTTTTATAATAGGGATATTTACAATAATTTTATATGTAATATATAGCAAGGAATAGCATAACTCAGTAAAGTGCTGTTACAGCCCAGCAATTTTCCTTAACAAATCCGTTCTAGTAACTATACCGATCATTTTGCCCTCATCATCAACTACAATTAGTCGGCCAATATTATTCTTGATCATTAGTAAAATCGCATCTAGGATATCGCCATCCTCACGAATAGTTAACACTTTTTTATTTGCAACTTCTCCAATTTTTAGATCTATCTTTCCTTCATATATTACCCTTAGTAGATCAGTGGATGAAACAAGACCCACTAAAGCCCCATCTTTGACTACTGGTGCTGCACGAATCTTATTATTATAAAGTAAATTAGCAACTTCTTTAACAGACATGTCAGGAGTCACAGTAATTATGTCTTTAGTCATGATATTACGGACTATCTCCTTGGGGATGCTAGCCATTGTTGTAATTCTAATTAAAATCTCTCCACGTTCAATATCCTTATCTATTACAGAACCCTCTATAATTAAACGTGAATACGGAGTTGGGCCTATTCTAAGATAATCACCAGTCTTAAGATTATAAATATCACCTACAACTCTGACTATAGCTCTATCTCCTGTCGGACTATTTAAATTGAGCAACTCTAAATCTGTTAAAAGAAGATCTGTTGCCATTCCATTTCTAAAAATAAGTGGTGCAGCACTTTGTGGCAACAATGTTTGAGGTATTCTAATAATTTCAATAGCTTTCATCGTAGGAATGTAACCACCACCGGGACCTGGTTTTGCCTCTATCAAATTTAGAGCTTTTAAAGTACTAATAGCATTTCTTATTGTTACATCATGTTTTCTCAACACACTTGCGATATCCTTGCTAGTAACTGGTTTCTTATGTTTATAATATAATTGAACTAATACCCTTAGAATCTGTCTATGAGTTAAAGACAGAGACATTTGATCACCAATTTGTAACTATTTGTAATTATTAATAATGAATCATTCTTAAATATAAAAGTTTTTTACATGCTACAACGAAAGGTGAGAGTAATGGACTTGATCGAATACCATAGAATTTATCAGAAGTCCATAGAGGATTCTGTGAAGTTCTGGTCAGAAATCGCTAGCGAACTACATTGGTTTAAATCGTGGGATGCCGTACTCTCTATAGATAATATTAAGAAAAAAATACTATGGTTTTTAGGCGCAAAGACAAATATCACATATAATGCACTTGATAGAAACATTAAAGCAGGATTTGGGGAGAAGGTTGCATTTTATTGGGTTGGTTTAGATGGAGAAAAGAAAAAATATACATATAATGATCTCTTTTCTGAGGTAAACAAAGCATCCAGAATTCTCTTAAATATTGGTGTTGTAAAAGGAGATCATGTTCTGATAATATTACCAAAAATCCCGGAGTTGATATCATTTTCACTCGCTGCTGCTAGAATAGGTGCTATTAGTGTTATATTAGAGCCTACTTTTGCAATAACACACTTTAAGGAGATTTTGAGTCTAACAAATCCTAAAGTTGTTATAGCGTCTGATGGTATTTTTCATAGAAATATGATAATCCCTATTGCTAAGAGAATTTATGAATACAGAAAGTCTTTAAAAAAAGATTTTAAACTAATTGCTGTTTCAAGAATAAAGGACTATTCAAAAGCACCAATTATATTAGATAGGGAAGACTGTGAATTCCACTCATATGAAATTGATAAGAGTACATTCGTGTGGCCAGAGCAGCTTGATTCTAATTTTCCACTTTACAAAATATTAAGATTTGATGAAAGACATAAAACTTTCAAAGTATTTACTTACACACATGGAAGCCACATGGTTGGTATTTATGCAACAATGAAACTTGTTTTTGATCCGAAAGAAGAAGATATATACTGGTGTACTGCAAATATCGATTGCATTGTTGGTCAAGCATATGGAATTTTTGGTCCATTATTAGTCAAATTGACATCACTTATCTATGAAGGAAATGGATATAATGTTTCTCGTAAATTGGGTAGATTAATTCAAGAGTATAATGTGTCTATACTTTATACAAAATCTGATGATATCAAAGAATTACTAAAATCTGGTGAAAATATAGCACGAAACTTTAAAGTTAGTAATTTAAGATTTGTTGCATTATCAGGAAAGTCATTATCTGTTAAAGAGTGGATAAAGCTTTATGATTTATTGGGACACAAGCCTATACTTGATACACTTGTAAGCGAGGAACTTGGAATTATTGTTTTCACACCATTTCAACATGTCCCATTAAAGCCAACATCCGTATTTAGGCCCATTCCAGGAGTCATAATAGATACTTATCATAATAAGCAAGGTGATGAAAAAATTGTATTTAAAAAGCCTTGGCCAGGACTTCCATTTGAATATAAACTTAGAGACAATGAAGTTGGCATTCAAGATGTATTGAAAACCGAAAAGACTAATTTTAAAATATATAGAACTAATGATAATTACTTTTATGTCAAGTTTACGTAACGCGATTAGGCGTTTTTAATTTTATGAATAATAATTTCTCTTACTTTTAACCCAATTTCTTTAATTGCAATAGCTGAAGGTGAATTAGGAGCATACTCTATTATTGGTCTTTCATTTGCAATTGCCTCTGGTACCTTTTTATCATATGGAATTTCTCCTAATATCTCAATATTCATGGTTTTAGCGTATTTATAGACTTTATCCCTGAACTCAGGAACAAGATCTGATTTATTTATGACAATACCATGAGGAATTTTAAAATGCCTTGCAATACCAACCGCTCTATCTAAATCACTTAAAGCCGCAGGGGTTGGTTCAGTAACAAGAATAACATAATGTGAGCCAGTCACTGATGAGATTGTAGGGCAACTACTTCCTGGTGGACCATCTATAAGTAAAATCTCTGCCTTATGTTTCCAAGCTTCCATTTGAGCGAAACGCTTAGCTGAAGCTACTATGTGACCAGAAGCGGATTCACCTACATACAATTCGCCAGTTACACATGGGAACCCATATCTACTCTTTCCTATTTTAATTATGCCACTTTCCACTCTTTTTATTTCGATCGCTTTTACGGGACAAACAAGAGAGCATACGCCACATCCTTCACACAGGTAGTATATAAAGTGCAGTTTACCATCTATTATTTCCAATGCTCCTTCTTTACAATGCTTAGTACACAGACCACAATTTATACACTTCTCAAAATCAATAAATGCTTTTTCGGATGCTTGAACTGGAATAGTTCTTTCAGCATTGCATCCTAAAACGATTCCGAGGTTTGGAGCATCTACATCAGTATCGACAGCGACAATAGAAATATGTTTTGATAGCTCTATTACTAACGATGATGATAAAGTGGTTTTGCCAACGCCTCCCTTTGCGGAAATTATAACTATTTCTTTTGCTGTCATTTACAAACCTCCTCTATAATATTAGCGATCTCTATTATAGCTACGCTAGATGGAGCATTTGGATATTCAATTAAAACTGGTTTCCCATTAGCATATGCTCTTATCGCAAAGTCATCATAGGGAATAGAGGCTATGATTTCTGATTTTTTCTCATCAGCGACTTTTTTGATGACTTTTTCATCAGCTACAATTCCAGCCCTATTTATTATGATCTTCACAGGGATTCCGACAACATTAGTCAACGTTATCAATCGTTTTAAATCATGACTGCCAAAAGGTGTTGGTTCCGTTACTGCTAATACTACCTTACTATTTATTATCGCTCTTAAGACATCACAATGTACGCCTGGAGAGGTATCTATTATTACCCAATCATAGTTGGCCATTATTTTTTTAACTTCTTCTTTAAGTTCGACTACAACAGCAGCGGCGGAAGCCTCACCTAATTTTAGCTCGCCCATCAAAAGGTCTACTCCGTAGGCATGTCCTGAGTATATCCATCCCATTAATTTCTGGCCGTCACTAATAGCTTTAGTTGGACAGACAAGGGCACACGCACCACAGCTTGTACATATTTCTGGGAAAAATACAGGATAGTGGTCACCAGCTTGTATTAGAGCATGAATCCGACAAACTTTTGCACATTCACCACACTTTATACATTTTTCATTATCAATAACTGGAAGAAAAGCATAGACGTCCCTTATCTTTTCTCGTGAAGCACCCATAAGAATATGAACATTTGGAGCGTCTGCATCGGCATCAACAAGTAACACTTTATATTTTTTCTTGCTCAATGCAATTGCGAGATTTACAGCGACTGTTGTTTTTCCAGTACCACCTTTACCTCCACTAACTGCAATAATATTAGTCATTAAGACATCTCCTTAGCAACATCGAGAAGTCATATCTTTACCAAGATTGCCATCCTCGACCCATACCTCGACCACGACCCATACCCATTCCTCTGCCAAAACCTCGACCACGTCCCGGTCCAGCACTAGTTGCAGGAGGTAATTGACCAGAAAGAAACATTGTAATTGCATCTTTAACAGTAATATTAGGAGGGACCATATATGCGGAGATTCCAAAGTTAGCTAATGCTTGAAAAGCATTAGGGCCAAAGTTTCCAGATATTACAACATTTACACCCTCTCGAGCGATTGTTTGAGCTGCTATTGGCCCAGCACCATGCATAGCTTGTGTTCCTGGATTTTGAATTACTTTAACATCTATGATTTTTCCATTCTCATCAACATCCACAATTGTAAAGAGGGGAGTCCTTCCGAACTGTGGGTTTACAACCGCAGTAAGGCCACCTGGTGGTAGGGTACTTAATGCTATCTTCATAATGTAACACCTCTTTTTTGCATATGCACATTTTTAATATAATCCATTAATTTTAAAGTTTTTCATCTTTTTAATGATAGCTATTTTATGAAACAGCCTAATTTCAAATGTACCAGTAGAATACTTTCTAAGCTTTATTTCTTCTACGATTTTACCCATCGACTCATATCGTTCCTGTTGCGTAAGCTTTTTAATATCCAAGTCCATAAAAATGTATAAAATTTAACTTTATTAAAGTTCGTTTTAACTTCCGATTTGAAAGTTATGCGAATAAAAAGTGCGTGAAATAATCATTAAGTGAAATGCCCAAGCCCGCAAA
>JAGGXT010000343.1 GCA_021162905.1 Candidatus Odinarchaeota archaeon
GTAATAAAAGAGTTATATTTATTTTATTAAACAATTAGTAAAAAATAAATCTCTATTTTTACTAATGACATATGGCGATGATGAGGGAGGTTTCGCCTGAAGAGGATGAGGTAAACATCTAGCGCTGAGCGCACTTCTAAGAAAATCATCATATCGCTTTATAAGGTGATATATAGATCATTCTTATTAGTTCCTTAAAAATTGCGCTAACGTTATCTCCCGTTTTTGCAGATGCGCTGAAGTATTTGAACCCATATTGTCTTACAAGTTTTGCGATTTCGTCTTTTGTTACCTCTATTTGTTTCTTTAAATCGCTTTTATTGCCTACTAAGATAAAGTTATTTTTAAATACATCAAAGAAATCAGCTCTAATTTTTCTAATTATCTCTGGAATCCAAAAGTTTTTCAAATCATCTAATGATAATGCATTTGTAAGATCGAAGACAAAGAGCCCCCCAGAGCTTCCACTGAACATATTTTTCATAAAACTTCTAAATCTTTCTTGCCCGGCAAAATCCCATATTTGTGCTGTTATTAAATCCCTCTGAATTCTGTATCTCATTGTGAAAAAAGCAGCTCCAATAGTAGATTTTAGAGTTTCTGGATCTGGAAAATAACCTCTAACTGCTCGTATAACTAGACTGGTTTTTCCTACACCTGTGTCTCCCAGTATCAAGATCTTAAATACATATTTTTGTGATGTACCGAACCACATGATTCCACCAAAATTTCTTCAAATAGAGCCCCCTTAGTATTAATGTTAGGTTTTTTTCTTAATTTATACTTTATGGTTAGTGTTCAGGCAATAAATTTTCTAGATTTACTATTTGGGAGTTGCAAATAATTTTGTTATGATACTTAAAATTTCTCTCAGAGTCAAAATTTCTCGATATTTCCAATTATACATAACGGAAATATTATATAAATGATAAGAAAACTTTTATACTAGCCAGAATATCTTGGGGGTATTTTTTTGGTTGGCGGCTATATGGGTAAAATTTTAGACGTAGATTTAACCACTCGAACGATTAAAGAGATACCCCTTGACTACGAAGTAGCTCGAAAATGGCTTGGTGGAAAGGGTCTTGCTTTAAAGATACTTTATGATGAACTTAAAGATTTAGAGGCTAAAGGTATAGCTCCTGAGGATATAGATCCATTGGGTCCCGAGAATGTTTTAGTTTTTGCAACGGGACCCGGAACAGGAGTTCCAGGTTTTCCATCACCAGGTAGATATCATGTAATGGCTTTAAAATCTCCATTAACTGGAAGTATTGGTAGTGCAAATTCTGGTGGAGAATGGGGTCCATATTTGAAGTTTTCAGGATTTGATGCTGTAGTTATTAGAGGAAAATCTGAGACACCAGTCTATATAGCTATCGTTAATGGAAAGGCGGAGATTCGTGATGCCTCTGATTTGTGGGGCAAAAATACATTTGATACCAATAGAATCTTAAAGAGGAGAATTGGTGGTAAAAATACCAGCGTGGCTTGTATAGGTCCAGCTGGAGAAAATTTAGTGCTTATGGCTTGTATAATTAATGATGAGCATCGCGCTGCTGGGCGAACAGGTCTTGGAGCTGTTATGGGCTCTAAGAAACTTAAGGCAATTGTTGTATCGGGTGATCAAAAGGTTCCAATAGCAAATCCAGATAAATTTAAAGAGGCCTCTGCAAAATGGATAAAAGCTATGCGGGAGAACTCTGTTACTGGTCAAGGATTACCAAAGTACGGTACTGCAATACTTGTAAACATTATAAATCAACATGGCATGCTCCCATATAAGAACTGGCAAACGGGCGTGAATCCTAATGGAGAAAAGATAAGTGGTGAAACGCTTGAAAGTAAATATCTAATTGATCGACGACCATGCTGGGGTTGCCAGATAGGGTGTGGTCGTGTTAGTAAAGTGGAAAAAGGTCCTTATCAAATACTCTATACAGAAGGACCTGAGTATGAGAATATATGGGCTCTAGGCTCATCAACTGGAGTTGATAATTTAGAAGCTATAATTAAGGCAAATCACTATTGTGACGAACTTGGTATGGATCCAATCTCTCTAGGATCAACGATAGCTTGTGCTATGGAACTTGTCGAAAGAGGAATAATACCTGAGGAAGATCTTCAAGGCCTAGATCTCAGATTTGGTAATGATGCCGCACTAGTAGAAGCTGTTTGGAGAACAGCATATAAGAGTGGCTTTGGCAAATATCTTGCATTAGGTTCAAAGAGACTTGCTGAAATATACGGACACCCAGAATACTCAATGAGCGTTAAAGGCCTCGAGATGCCAGCCTACGATCCACGTGGCGCTAAAGGTATTGGGTTAGAGTATGCAACATCAAATCGTGGAGGTTGCCACGTAACAGGATATACAATTTCACCAGAAATATTAGGTATTCCTGAGCAGATAGATAGATTTGCAACAGAAGGCAAAGCTAAATGGGTTAAGACATTCCAAGACTTTACATGTGTTGTCAACTCAACTGTTAACTGTCTATTCGTAACTTTCGCATTAGGAGTTGACGCCTATGTTGAACTACTTTCTGCAATAACTGGCTGGGACTTAACATCAGATGAACTAATGACAATAGGTGAACGTATCTATAACTTAGAGAGATGGATAATAGTGAAATATGGATTCTCTGCGAAGGACGATACTCTGCCGAAGAGATTACTAGAAGAACCTATGCCTGAAGGTCCATCAAAAGGCCATGTTGTCGAACTTGATAAAATGTTAAAAGAATATTATGAACTTCGTGGCTGGGTTGATGGAAAGCCAACTTCCGAAAAACTTAAGGAACTAGGTATTGAGATTTAACATTAAACTTTAAATTCTTTTTTCTTTTTTGATTAATTGGTGATATTATGGTTAAAGTTAAGGTTCTATTTTTCGCAACCTTAAGAGATCAATATGGAGTCAGAGAGATTGAAATCAATTTTGATGGAACCTTAAGAGGATTTTTTTCAGAATTAGCTAGGAGAATATCCCCAAAAATTAAAGAGGAGCTTTTTGATGAAAATAATGGAAATGTAAGGGAAAATGTAATATTTTTAGTTAATGGTATAAATCTAAAATTTGTTGGGGGGAATCAAGTTCGATTTAAGGACGGTGATACAGTCGCTATATTCCCACCGATTGGTGGTGGTTGAGTAATTTTTAACTTTAATAAAAAGAGAGAAAGTTATTTATTTTTCGGTTAAATAATTCTTAGCAAATTATCTACTCATAAGGGGGATTCGCCATGGAAGAGTATCCCGACGTAATTCAAATAGATATTACCAATCGTTGCAACTTTTCATGCATTATGTGTATCCGTAATTTTTGGGAAGAAAAACTAGGAGATATGCCATTTGACTTATTTAGAAAGATAGCTGATGAGGCATTTCCTAATATAAAACGTGTTACATTATATGGTGAAGGTGAGCCTCTTCTGCATCCAGATTTTATAAAAATGGTAAAATTAGCAAGAGAGAAATTACCTAAAGAAGGTACAATATTTTTTAGTACAAACGGTTCTCTTCTCAATAGGAATATTGCTGATACTTTATTAAGGGATATTGGTGTTGACTCCATCGCTTTTTCTGTTGACTCATTTGATTTTGTAAAATTAAAAAATATTAGAATTGGTGCTGAGCCAAGTATAATTTTTAAAAATTTAAGATATCTATCAAAAATAAAAGATAAAAGTGTCAGAGATTTCAAACTTGGAATAGAAGTCACTTTAATGAAATCTAATTTAAAGGATTTGCCTCATATAGTGGATGTTGCCGCTGCATGGGATATAGACTTTATTAGTGTATCTCAAATAGTTCCTTATTCGAGGCAATTTGCTGACGAGATTTTCTATCTAACAATAAGTAAACAATCGCTAGAGCTCTCTAGAGACATTTTGGAAGCTGGATGGGACATCATTCTACAGTCTATCTATGAGATATATGCGTTGTACTATGGTGGCAATCCATCTTTGGCTGCTACAAGAAAATTGAAAAGTCTATGGAACGAAGCTAGAAAAAGAGGAACTGATTTAAATCCGAATCTTGTAATTTTACATAAGGGTAAAATAAGTGAAATAAAAAAGGCAGAGAAGATATTTGATAGGGCTAAGAAGCTTGCCATAAGATATGGTATTGAGCTAGAACTGCCAAATCTATTTCCTGATGATTATACACGTTCATGCCCGTATGTTGATAAGAATGCTACTGTTATAAGATTCGATGGCGAAGTAGCTCCTTGCCTTAACTACTTATACACGCATTATACCTTTATAAATGAGCATATGAGATTAGATAGAAGCGTATCTTTCGGTAATGTAAAAAATCAAACTATAAAAGAAATCTGGAATTCTGAAAAATATGTTGCCTTTAGAAATATACTAAAAGATATGAGGAAAAATACCCCTTGGTGTGGCAATTGCCCATATTCCTCTACTGGATGTTGGTATAGTTTTACTAATGATTATGATTGTTATGGAAACTCCCCTTCCTGTAGTGAATGTCTATATAGTGTTAATATTGCTAGATGTCTAATATGATCAAATCACAACTTTTATTTCTCGAAAAGGATGAAGTTCCCTTCCATCAAAAAAGAATGAATATGCAAAAAACTTCACACCTACGCTTCTTGCATCTCTTACAGCTTTAGCAAACTTTATATCAGTTCTCATGTTTGGAATTACAAGATTTGCATCTGGTCGCATGACAACAAAGAGTATTACTGCGTCATATCCTTCTCTCTTAGCTTTTATTAATTCACGAATATGTTTCTCGCCCCTCTCAGTTGGCGCATCTGGAAACATTCCATATCCATTTTCAACAAGAGTGCATCCTTTTACTTCCAAATAACATAATTGTCCATCTTTATGTTTTAAAAGAAAATCTATTCTGCTATTTCCATAAATCACTTCACTCTTTAAAATATGGCAACCTTTAAAATCCTTAATTCTACCACTTAAAATGAGCTCTCTTGCTATTTTTGAATGAAAACCTGAATTTACAAAAACCCATATATTGTTGCTCCTTATTGCTATGACTTCAAATTTAGTTTTAGCTGTTGTCTTTTCTCTTACTTTAAGGAGTACTTTATTACCAGGAATCATTAGTTCCTTTAACCTACCCGGATCGCGAAGATGCGAATTCTCCATATTTCCATTTACTTCAACTTGTAAAACAAAACGATTTAGTCTCCTAATTAACCTGCCAATAATTAGTCTTTCATTGATTTTCATAGGAATCACGCTTTATTTTTTACACCTAAGTTGAATTTCTTAGCTAATGGACACTTTTCTACGTTGAATCCACACTTTTTGATCCAGTTCCATATCTGGATATAATTTCCTTTGCAGGCTATTGTGCCATTTATTAAAACGTAGGCATAATTGGGTTTTAATATATTAAGAAAATCAATCCTATGAGTGACAAATATGCCACTGCGATTATGTTTCATTATCCAATCCTTTATGAAATAAACCATTCTATAAAGAAGTTGAGCATCAAGTCCAGAGTCTAATTCATCAAAGATTGCAAGCTTTGGATTAAGAGTCATAATCTGTATAACTTCAGATACCTTCTTTTCCCCGCCCGAGAATCCGATATTTACTTCTCTCTCCAGGATGTCTTTATGAAATCCTATTTCTCTGAGAAAGTCTTCTGGGTTTTTGTTTCCCAGCACTTCTAAAAGTTTTCTTAATAAAACATTTTTAATTCCAGGAGGATCTTGAAAACAAAGGGCAATTCCTAATTTAACTCTATCTTCTATTGGTAATGATGTGATATCTTTCCCCTCAAATAGTATTTTCCCCTCCAAAACCTCATATTCTGGAAAGCCTAAAATTGTTTTTACTAAACTAGATTTACCAGAAGCGTTTGGACCTAACAGTGCAACGATCTCGTTACTTTTGATTTCTAAATTCACATTCCTTAGAACTATTTTATCCTCAATTTTTACTTTTAGGTTTTTAATTTTAAGCAAACTGAGCACCTCACCCACTCATGAGAAATCCATTAACTATAAGATCTACTGCTTGTTCTTCCGTTAGACCACGAGATCTTAAATAATTTAAGACATCTGGAGTAATTCTTCCAATGGAAGCTTCATGTGTTAACATTGATGTTTTATTTTTACTCTCTAATTCTGGTATTAAATCTATTCTTGTATCGTTTGATAGAACTAAGCCTTGACAATCAAGATGACCTCTAGTTTTATCTCCAACTGCGCTAATTCTACTAATTCCTACGACATCAGCTCCATTTCGACTAACGACTCTGAGCTTAATTATAGCATCTGAATGGGAGCCTATGAGTTCAAAATTTTCATTCATTCTAATTTTACTGTTATCACCTAATGTTGCTACTGTAACATTTGCAGAGGCATAATCATACAATCTTGCTTTCGTAAGAACGTAGAACTCTTTTGGACTTTCAAGGCTCCTATACTTATAAGTAAGTTTGGCATTTTCTCTTAACTCAAGGTTTAATACCATACTCACTAAATCTCTCTTCCCCCATTTATGAATATGTTCATATACTACATTTGAGTTCTCCTTGATTATCATTTTTGTGAAATCCATATGTTTTCCAGCTAAATCAGGCAACTCAGCCATACAAAGACCTTTAAAAGTTACATTAACATTTTTCTCTATTAAGATAAAATTTGTTAAGCGTTGACTAACTCCTCGACTTGCAATAAGAAAACACGTGACTATTGGAAATCTTGGTGATTTTTTAACCCATAAGAAATAACCCTGACTTGGTTTTTTGATATACTCTCTCAGCCAGCTGTATTTTTCTTTAGCCTTTACGATAGGAAGAAGTTCAAAATCGGGAGCTTCTTTTATAGAGTAATCGTAATCTTTTTGTAGATATTGTGCTTCCTCCTTTATTTCACTTATTATCTTCTTTTCAGAAACGGACACACCATAAGCCTCCTGATGTCCATCCTAAGCTGAATTTTTGGAACCTTTGCAGAGAGATATTGATAAATTTCTTAATCCTTGTTGTTTCAAGGGGTAATAATTTTCAATTTGTCGCTCTTATTTTATCTTAGTATGTATGTTAGAAAAAGAAAATTGCTTAATAAAATATTTCAAATTTTAATATTTTAACTTCTGTCGGCAAAATTTTTCGTGATATAGTGAAACGCACTATCAGCAGCTATAGCACCTTCAGCAGCTGCTGTTACAATTTGTCTAAACTTATTAGATGCTGTAGTACAATCACCAGCTGCAAATATTCCAGGTATATTTGTACTTTGGTCAGGTCCTACTACCACATATCCCTCATCATCTGTTTTTATCCCAATTTTCTGGAAAAACTCTTTTGGTGGCTTTATTCCTATCGCAACAAAGAGACCATCAACTTTTAGGATTGTATCATCATCTAAAATTATCTCTTCAAGCTTATTATGCCCTCTTAGTTCCTTAATGGTATGTTTCAACACAAGTTCTATCTTTGGGTTTGATTTTATCCTATCAACATATATTGGCTCTGCTCTAAACTGATCTCGTCTATGTATCAAATAGACCTTCTCAGCATAATCTACTAAATGTAAGGCCTCCTTAACCGCAGTATCTCCTCCACCCACCACTGCTACTACTTTTCCTTTAAAAAGAGGGGCATCACATGTTGCACAGTATGAAACTCCTCTTCCAAAAAATTCTTTTTCCCCTGGCACTCCTAGTTTTACCCTTTCTGCGCCTAATGTAAGAATTACTGCTTTCGTCTCCCATTCTCCGCTAAATGTTTTTACAATAACCATATCATCTTTTTTCTGAATATCTATTACTTCTTCAATATATATGTCAACATCATAATATTTAACATGCTGAACAAACTTATTAACAAGGGCTTCACCTTCTATCTCTATAAATCCTGGGTAATTTTCTATAATGCCTGCTGTAGCAGTAGTCCCTCCTATATCCTTTGTAAGGATTATAGTATCCAGTTTGTATCTTGCTGCATATATTGCAGCTGTTAAGCCCGCAACTCCAGCTCCAACAATAATGACATCATATTTTCTTTTTCCTTTTTTCTCCTTTCTTACGACAGGAGCCACAAGAGGTCCTAAGAGTGACACATGAAAAGCCTCCTTTAAGCTAGAATATGAAATTATAAAGAGTATCTCTTATGTTTTTCCTTATTTTTAAAATATACCATTTAAGCTCCTATTACACTGTTATGCTAATTTATAAGCTTTACTCTTTTTAAAATTTTTAAAAGAATATCCACTATGTCATAAGCTGTTTTTTTGATAGGCGTTGACATTTCCTCCGAAAGTTCTATTCTATATGGCTGAATTCCGATAATAAATA
>JAGGXT010000272.1 GCA_021162905.1 Candidatus Odinarchaeota archaeon
AATTATTATTGTGGGCTAAAATATATATTATAATAGCTGTGTGAAAAAATGAAGAAACGTGACGGATATATTATATGGCCTGAATATTTCGATAAAAACCTGAGTAAACGTTTTGGAAGAAAAGTTCCAAAAAATCTAGCTGTGGAAAATCCAAAAATTGAAGATTTAATAAAAGCTGTTCAAAGACTTAAATTAGATTATAAAGTAGAAGAATCTTCATTTCCATCTGTTTGGTGGGAAAAATCTGGTCGATTGATTGTAAAATATCAAGGAAGAAAAAATGAATTATTAAAGAAGATAGCAAAAGAGCTAAAAATTCTGACCCCAAAAAAGAAACGTTAAAATATTTTTTTGTATAAAAATATATAATGGTATTGTAAACTCAAGAAATTCTTGCTTTTCAGCGATAATTAACTTAGGAGGCACTTTATTGCTGAAGTTAGGAAGAATTCTGCATGTAACTTCGAATGGTTTTATAATAGTTCCAATAAAAAACATACCAGCTATTGGGGCTAAAGTTGTTGATAAGCGAATGAAAAAAATAGGAGTGGTTTTTGATATAATAGGCCCAACAAGTCGACCTTTTGCCGTTATAAAACCTTTTTCTGACATAGACATAAATTCACTGGACTCTGTACTTTATTGCATTTCAAAAGAGAAAAAACGAAAAATCAAAAGGAGAGGGAAAAGTCTAAAAAAGAAATAAGAAATTATGGTGATCTTTATGGAGCCCGCTGATGAAGATACAGACGAAGAAACTAAGTTTAATAAATCAATCAATGATGATGAATTTAGATGTCCCGAATGCGGAAGTACTTCTTTCATTAAAGATTATAAACGAGCAGAGCTCATTTGTATGAACTGTGGTTTAGTAATTCAAGAGAGGTTAATCGATAAAGGGCCTGAGTGGCGTGCTTTCGACTATGAGCAGCATGCCAACAGAGCTCGTGTTGGGGCTCCCTCAACTTATTTACTTCATGATAAAGGATTAACAACATTCATTGATTGGCGAGATTATGATGCTTATGGGAATAAATTCAGCTCTCGACGTAGAGCTAAAATTTATAAACTACGGAAATGGCAAAGAAGAATAAGAATTTCAGACGCTGTAGAGCGTAATTTAGCCTATGCTCTTTCGGAACTTGAAAGAATATCTTCTTATCTTGGGTTACCACAAAATATTAAGGAAACAGCAGCCATTATTTATAGACATGCTGTAGAAAAAAGGCTTATCAGAGGACGATCCATTGAAGGAATGACTGCTGCTGCAATATATGCTGCTTGTAGGAGTGCGAATGTTCCAAGAACTTTGGAAGAAATTGCAGAAATTTCGCGTGTTTCAAAGAAAGAAATTGGAAGGAGTTATCGTTTTATAGCTAGGGAGCTGAAGATTTCTCCACCACCAACAAATCCAATAAACTATGTTCCAAGATTTGTTCAACAACTCAATTTACCGCCAGCAGTTCAGAATAAAGCAATTGAAATACTTAATAAAGCCAGCGACTTGGGTTTAACGAGTGGAAGAGGGCCTCATGGTGTTGCTGCAGCGGCCGTTTATATAGCTAGTGTTCTTTTAAATAAGAGATGTACGCAAAGAGATGTAGCTGAAGTTGCAAGAGTTACAGAAGTTACTGTTAGAAATAGATATAAGGAGCTCGTTGAAAAACTAAAAATTAATATTCCAACATAGCCATTTGTTTTCTTTTATTTATTTTCTTTTCCTTTTCTAATGTTGATTCATAAGTACTTTATTATTGAATTGAAAATTCTCCTTATTTGCTGATTTGCCATAGCTCTAAATAATTCTGCTGAAATATCTTTATTCCTATACCTAGTATCTAGCTCGGTTAGTTTATCTATGTATTCTTGAATTTTAATGAGTGTCATCCTATCAAGTTTCTTTTCAAGTAAATCCTTAATCTTTCTTACATCCGGTGTTTCCCTAAATTCCCAGTTTACAGCATTAATTAGCATACTTATGTTATCAACTAATTCCTTTGCTGCGTCTAATTGCTTTATTAGAGAATAAACAGCACTTGAGTTTTTTACAAAATTTTCATGTGTAGTTACCAAAGTTTGACTTGCAATCATTACTCTCCTAGTTGTTTTATATTCATACGATGCACTAATTATCCATTTTAATCCACGAATTAGATCAAAATGTTCAAAATCCGACTCTGCTGGGTCTCCATCTATATTCAAAAAGAGGTGAGGTATGTTTTTCGCCTTAACCTCCTCATAAATATTACTCGTTAAAATGTTATTTTTATATTCATTTCTATAAATGATAATATGTCCATGACACATTTCAAGAATATTTAGTTTTTCGTTTTTAAAAGGATGCGATCCTAGGTTTATTATCTTCACTCTCAAAGGAATGTTATTTACTTTTGAGTAAATTAATTTATACTTCCCACCTAGCTTGTTATCAAAATCTTTTGCTCCAAAATATGATGTCATAAAAGCTCCTACTATATCTGGAGGTTGCCCATAAACTCCAATTAAAACATCCTCAGGTGTGGCCATAAATCCCACCTAATCATATAATATAAAAGTGTCTTATTCCTCTCCTTAAATGTCAGTAAATATCTTATTGTTTATTATATTACTTAAAGTTTTAGAAAAAATTGTGTAAGAAAGCATCTATATCAACTTTAATGAATTTTGTTAATAATAATATTTTATTATTATTCACGAGTACAAAATTTCTATAACAAATATCCTTTAATAAATACTTAAATTAATAATTGCTAAATGGTAACATCCGAAA
>JAGGXT010000154.1 GCA_021162905.1 Candidatus Odinarchaeota archaeon
GCCAGATGATTATGATTACCTTTTAACAATAACAATGAATGTCTATGAAGGAGATGTCTTTATTAACAAAGTAACACACTCAAACTTGTTAGTTCAGCATGGTACTAAATTTAGCGACACCCTATGGATAGAGGTTGATAGAGGTAAGACTTACAACTTAATTTTTGCATTTAATGCAACGGGCTTCTTTAATTATACTTACACAATTTTAGAGGTGGAGGTGCCATGAGCACTAAGCCAACAATTAGTAGTGGAATCAAGGCCTCGATTTTCATGTTAATCTCTTATTTCGGAGTACCTTACTTAATATTTAATTTCATAGCTCCTGAAACCCTAGGAGGCGCTGAGATAGGAAATGCTCAAGTTTTTACATCGTGGTTTCTCAATTTTGGTTTGATAATGGCTGGAATAATCTTTATAAGAGAAGTATCAACCAGAGGTTCGTGGAGGTACCACTTTGCAGACTTTTTAATGAGCATTGTTGGTTTATTTTTCGTTATCAAAATTCTTGCAACATCTCTTGAGCTCACAATGGGTGACATTACATTTTTCATGGATTTTCGTGGCTTCTTCAACTTGTATCTACTTGCTATGCTTGTAGCACTTTTTGGGAAGTTTATGAAAATATTAGAAAGCATAGGTAAGGAGGGAACATAGATGCAATACAGTCAAATCTTAGAGTACTTAGATGAGTTTTTCATATGGTTTAGCCCTTATGCAAAAACGATATTAGAATGGCTGTCAAAATATGTAGATCCCTATGTTTCAAAAGTGGCTGAGTATCTCGAGAAAGCCGCTAATATGCTTCCCGAGGAGAATATATATTACATTATAGCAATGATTTGTCTTATCGCAATTGGTATAATATTTAACAAGGTCTTCGAAAAGTAATCTACATATGCCTCACTCTTTTTCTATTTTTAATTCCATAACTGACAAAAGGTTTACACTCAGATCCGAGTCGATAATAGCTATTTTTGCATCAACTTTTCGACCAACATAATTAGCACTTGAGAAGAGGCTTAAAAGTTTATTATTAAAGAAGAATTTGTATCCCTCTTTAAAGAATTCATGGGCTCTAACAAACAGCTCAAACCCATTTTTCTTCATGAATTTTTCAAATGCTACTTTCCCAAAGTAGAAGATTCCCGCTCCTCTCATACTGGGAGCAAATGTATCTATTAATTCATTAGGGTCATTCCATAAAAGTTCCATCAATGTAGGATTGGTTCCTTCAACATCATCTCTTGGTAGTTCATTTATAGTATCTATCTCCTTAGCTACTAGGATCGTTGGCAAGCCTCCGTGAACAGCGAAGATTTTGGAATTTATTATAGCTGAAACTGGAAGAAGTGCAAAGAATTTGTTATAAGTCTCGTACATGTCTATTAAGTCTCTGTTCATTAAGTCTACCTTAAATCCGTAGAATCTATTTGCCAATGTAGTTTCATGATTACCTCTAAGAAGAACTATTCTATCCGGGTCGAGTATTTTAAGCAATAGGGCCAAGTTTAATGTCTCTAATTGGTAATCTCCTCTATCGACATAGTCCCCGAGAAACACAAATTTATCAATTTCCTCATTCTTCCAAATATACCTCGCAATTCGTGCTCCTGCCATCAAATCTCCGTGGATGTCACCTATAAAGCATATTTTATCAGCGTTAAATTTCAATAGTAAATTCTCCTTTTCTATTATACCTTTTACTTCATTAAGAATCTCAGTCAAATCATTTTGGCTAAGTTTCCTTATATCAATTGGACGTTCGATGAATTTCTCATAATTCTTCATTATACATTCCTCAACAAATAGGTATTGTACTGGTGCTATTGAAACATTAATTTTTCTTACTAATAAATTATTTTTAAAAACGCGCTTTATTGGTGTCCTATTAAGTAATTATTGCAATTTTTCATTAGTTAAGTTTATATTGTGCATACTTTATTCTAAATTCGATTAACGATACGTGGTGTGATATTATGTCCCTACCAAAATATGTTGGTATGTTTGAAGGAAAAGACTGGATGACAGTTCAAGATTGGACGCAAGAGGAACTGAAGGCACTAATTGATGCAGCCTTAGACCTCAAGAAAAAGAAATATAATAATGAGCCTCATGAATATCTAAAGGGAAAAACACTTTTCATGATCTTCTATAACAGATCTCTAAGAACCAGAAATAGCTTTGAAGCTGGTATCTTCCAATTAGGTGGACATGCTCACTTCTTAAGTCCACAAGATGTATACACACCAGTTTTGCCAGGAGATGATGTAGCCTATACGACTGAAAGAATTGCAGATGTGTCTAGAGTTTTAGCATCGTACGGAGATGCCATTGCAATCCGTATTTACGGAAAACATGCAAAGTGGGAATATGGCCGTGGCCATAAGGTTCTTGAAGAGTTTGCTAAGTGGGCTAGACGATCAGATGGTAAAAAGATACCAGTAATAAACATGGAAGATGATGTATTTCACCCATGTCAAGCTATGGCTGATATTCAAGCATTATGGGAAAAGTTCAATGGAAAACTACAGGGTAAGAAATTTGTTATGAGCTGGGCATATTCAGGTAGTCCTGAAAAGCCTCTTGCAGTTCCACAGAGTTCCATTTTGATAGCCTCTAAGTTCGGTATGGATGTTGTATTGGCTCACCCGAAGGGCTTTGAATTAGATGATAAAATCATCGAATGGACAAAGCAGAATGTAGACCAGTATGGTGGATCATTTGAAATAGTTTACGACATGGATGAAGCAATTGAAGGCGCTGATGTTATCTATGCAAAAAGCTGGGGTGTTAAGAAGTTCATGAGACCCTTTGTACCAGAGCCAGACTTTGAAAAGGCAAAAGAGCTCTTTGAGAAGAATAGAAGCTGGATAATGACTCAAGAAAGAATGGATAAAGCTAATAAAGGTGCTGTCTACATGCATTGCTTACCAGCGGACAGAGGTCAAGAGGTTACCGACGAAGTAATCGATGGGCCTCAATCAATAGTCTTCTTAGAGGCAGAAAATCGTTTGCACGCACAAAAAGCTATTATGGCTGCTATTATGGGTCACAAAGAATAATAACTTCATTTTTTGTTTTCTTATTTTTTGAGATATTAATCCGCAATAATTTTTGCTGTTTTTAATCCAATAAAGATCTTAATGCAATCTAAGGTAAATTATAAAAATATCTTATATAAGCCAAAATACAGCATTATAATAATTAATTGCTAATAATCATTATATATATGGTGTTTTAGATGAAATTTAAAGTCTCTGAGAGACAAGCTATAGTGATCGGTTATGCGATTACTATTTGCCTAATTATTGGAATAATCTATTTCATAATGGTCATAATTGGAATATATCTTAATGCTTTTGGAATACATCTAGAGCCCTTTTATACCGCAAGTCAGCTTTTTCTTAATTTTGACAGATGGCTTAAACGAATAGGAGTCTCTCTTTTTCTATTCTTTGTGTTTTTTATATTAACTCTTATTGCTCCTGTTATTATATTCTACAACGAGGTTTTAAGGGAGAAAGTTGAAGAAATTGCGAAAGAGATTGAAGAGGAAGAAGAGGAAAATGAAAGAGAAAAATGAAAAGAAAGAGAACGATTATGTTTATAGAATGCTACTAGAGCCAAGATCCAGAAATGTTGCGGGTGAAAAATTTCTGTTAGATAGAAAGAGCTATTTTTCGTTAAAAGTGTTTTTTGTTTTAAGGTTGTAGCCAAAAAGTCGTGTTTCGTTTCTATGTTTTTTGAGCTGTTTTTGTGTTTTCTGCAGCAAATTACAAAACGTCGCTAAGAAAGACCGCTCTTCAGAGCGGATGAATTAGGGAAGATGGGGGACAAGTTTTTATACTTTGAAGCCTGTATAAAGAATGATTGTTTTCTAATGTAGTTCAACTTGTTCCATAACACTGCCGACATCTCGCATAAGCTGAACAAAGCCTTCTCTTGCTCCTCAGATGGTCTTAAGCGGAATTTATTCACTCTTTTCGTTTTCTTAGCCTCCTTGGATTGTTGTTCTTTGACATATTCCATTATTGCGTCTGCGAAGCATACCTGTTATCGTATTTAGAGTGTCTTGTTGATTTTATTGCGTAGTTTAAGTTATGCATCAAGATATTTAGAATTTGGTCTAAAGAAACTTACCACCTCATCCCTAATTCATCCTGCATTGAAATACGGGGCTTTCTTAGCGACATTTTGTAATTATGGTTCTTCTACTGCTAGATTTATCGCGATTTCTGCTATATCTGCTCCATAGTCAGCTATTCTATGCAAACTCTCCAGAATTAGCTTTATACTTGTTATTTCTTTTATGTTTAATTTTTCATTACTAAGTATTTTTTCAGTGATATCCTGTTCGTATCGGCTTACAAGTATTATTTCTCCGATTAATTTATGAGCAAGCTTTACGTCTAATTTGAAAAATGATTTAAGAGCCTTTTCGAAAATATCTACAGATTTCTTACCCATTTCAATGATATCTTCCAAAATAGCTCTACCCAGTGGCCTTTCAAAGCTAGAAATCAACTGGGCTATTCTTGTAGCGTGATCAGCAACACGTTCCACACTTTTAACAACCAGTCTATAACCTAAACAATCCCTTGGATTTCTTAACCCCATTTTATTTACTAATGTTATATTACGGACAGCAAACTTCAATTGTCTAACGATGAACAGGTAAAGCCTGTCCACATTGTCGTCTCGTTGAGTAATTTCCTGTGCTAAAGATTGGTTAAACTCTTCTAAAGCCTTTAAAACATCCTTTATCATAAGTGAAGTAACTACACCCATTCTAACTAAAGCCTCTCTAAGTGGAAAATCCGCGTAACTAATAAAAGATCTAAAAACAATTTTGTCTGCGCTTTCCTCCATAATCTCCATACCAATAATCTTCCGTCTAATAACAGATTTAACAAACTTACGATGTTCTTCTGTTCTTCTACCGAAAATTACTCTTATTACGTTATATCCAACGAGATAATGTGCTATTATCTCTCTAACAACAGCTTCCACGTCTAAGTTTTGATCAACCTTTATTATAACTTCTTTTTCTTTTTCCTCTTCTTTAATTAGTTTTTTCGGGGTTATGAGAATAGAGCCGTCGGGTTGGGGGGTTAAAACTACAAGATCTCCTCGACGGAGTCCAATATTTCTAGCCCAGTTTTTAGGTAATGAAACAATTAATGACGCACCTCCTGTAACTTGTACACGTCTAGTTTCACTCCACATTTTTAAACCTCCGCTATATAGATCTATATAATCTAATTACACATATATTTATTACTTCGATAAAATATATATTAAGCTTTTCCCTCTTTTCAATTGGTGAAAATGTAATGAACATAAAATTTTTGGGAATATTCGTAATCGGCCTGTTAATAGGAATGGGGATTGGAACATGGATTACTACAACACACCCAGCAACTATAGAAGCACCCGAAGACAGTGCATGGAGAACTGAGAGCATACGTATTATAGGTTCCACTACAGTATTAC
>JAGGXT010000060.1 GCA_021162905.1 Candidatus Odinarchaeota archaeon
CGTTTAATCGCTCCTCAGTACGCCTCTGAGCCTCAGCAAGCTTGTCAACAGTCTCCGACAACCGATCTAACCGCTCCTCAGTACGCCTCTGAGCCTCGGCAAGTTTATTTATTTGTTTTTCGGTTCGTTTTTGCGCCTCAGAGAGGGCTAAGATTGAAGAGTTAAGGTTTGATATGTTTTCTGATAATTTTTCGACAGTAGATCGCAGTTTATCGAATTCTTCCCTCGTAACCCTTATTTCTTTTACTTTGTCTTCCACGATTTTCACTATTATGTCATAGAGTTCAGGTGTTAATGACATTGCACCACCGAGATATAATTTTCATAAGCGATATATAAACTATTTCTTTTTAAAGAGATTTCGTGAAGAGCACATGTTGATTTGCAAGTTATTTACGTTTGAATTGAAGAGATACGTGGTCGTCGGGGTATCTTAATTTACCTTTTTGTGCAACAATCTGTTGATTATCTATATAGGTAAAAAGTAACATTTCCAGCACTTAAAGATTAATTAATACGAGAAATAAAAATTACATGGAGGTACTGATATTGCATGTGGAGAATAAACTTAAGAAGATACCATCATACTCTGAAGAACTCGGATTAGACCTTCATAAGCCCGGAGACAGATTTTTATGGTTTCTAGCCTCTCTACTTTTTGCAAAGAGAATCTCAGCAGAAATAGCAAAGAAAACTTTCCTGTTATTCACTGATCAAGGATTGACTACACTCGATAAAATATTGGATGCTGGATGGGATAAATTGGTAGATATATTAGATTCTGGAGGCTACGTAAGATATGACTTCTCGACAGCTACGAATATCTTAGAATGTATGAAATTGTTAAAGAGGAAATATAGAGGTGACTTGGAGAGACTGCATGAAAAAGCGGCAAATTCGGAAGATTTAGAAAAAAGGCTTATGGAGTTTAAAGGCTTTGGTCCAACAGCAGTAAATATTTTTCTAAGAGAATTACGGGGGATCTGGTCGAAAGCCAATCCACCTCCATCTGCCATTGCTATAAAAGTAGCTGAGTATTTAAGCATAAAAGACGTTGAAAAGTTCGAATCACAACTTGTTAGAATATACTTAGAGTATTGTAAAAAACGTAGATGCAATATATGTCCAGTTAAAGCCTTTTGCGCTAAGAAAACATAGCTTCTTACTCTACTTACTTTGGAAATTATGCAAAATGAATAACTTTCTATTTATAAGTCAGTCTAAAGCAATAAAATATGAAAACTTTAAACTTCAAATATAGTTGGAGGTTTTAAAGTGAGCACGGATTACCCAATTGAGGTAAAAACGCATACTGCATTACATATTCTTAAAGGTGCCGTAAGAAAAGTTTTAGGTGCAAAGTGGACTGCGAGCGTATGGGTGATGGGAAATAAAGGAAAGCTAACCGTCCAATTCGATAGAAAGCCAACTAAGGAGGAGATCCAAACTATAGAAGATTTGGCAAATAAAAAGATAGAAGAAAACGTCGAAATAAAGATCCACGAACTTCCAAGAGAAGAGGCTGAAAAGCGTTGGGGAGATGAAATATACGATTTATTCCCGATTCCAGATAGCGTTAAAGTATTAAAGATTCTTGAAATCGAAGATTGGAATCTAAATGCTTGCAAGGAGCCACATACCAAAACTACCGGGGAAGTAGGAAAAATTAGAATTACGAAAATTAAATTCAGAGCAACTAAAAAGCTCTTAGAGATATCCTTTGAGATAGAATAATAAGTGATTATGGGATTATTATTTAATAAACTATAATATAATTAATTTAATTTATTAATGTAATATTAATGATTATACGGTGAGCTTATGTCACATTGGGAAGTTGAAGCAAAAAGATGGCTTGAAGACGCGCTTGAAGACTTAAAAGTTGCTGAAGCTCTTTTAAAATTATCGCATTTTGCGGCTTCATGTTTTCATTCACAACAAGCAGCCGAAAAAGCTTTGAAGGCCCTATTATATAAACGGGGTATGGAAAGTAGAACACATTCAATACATACATTATTAGTTCAGATAACAAAAACATATAACGTGGATATCTCCCAATATGAAAATCAAGCAAAGCTTCTAGATAAACATTATACACCACCAAGATATCCAAACTTACACCCAGGTATAGAACTACCAGCACATAAACTTTATGTCAAGGAGGATGCTGAACTGTGTTTAAAGGCAGCAAAGAGCATATTAAACATGGCGAGAGAATTATTAAAGAAATAAAAAGTAAAGTTGTCAATTTAAAAGAGGATTTAAAACGCAAAGGGCACGCAGTAAAATTATTGGCAATTGTGGGCAGTTTTGCCCGGGGAGACTGGCATAGCGGTAGCGATGTTGATGTTTTAATAGTTTGTGAAAATGTTTCGGGACCATACTGGAAACGCCTTAATGATCTGCCATCACTTATAGTGGAAAACCATGCTGTTGAGTATCATATATACTCTCCTGAGGAATTTATCGACCTTGCAAAATATGCCAGAATGCCAGTTTTTGACCTCTTTCATGAGGGGATCATTATATATGCCGATAAGAAATTTTTATCTAAAGTGAAAAAGATATTTGATGACGCAGTTAGCAAGTTTCATGTAGTAAAAAAAGGTCCCTTCTTAATCCGAAAAATAGAGTAAGAGTATTTTATTTATTCTGTATCTATTTCTTAGATTTTTTCATAATTAGTCACCTAGATTTCTAACACCGATTCTAGAAAGTCTGCGTATGAAGTTAATCGCCCTTTTTCCTCAGTAACCTTACTACACCAAGCCCCCTTGTTCTTTTGACACCTACATTGGAGAACTCAGCAAACCGAGAGAGCACATATAGCCACCCTTTATATTTTTCATCTTTTATTAGAAAACCGACATGTCCCTTAAAACCAACGATTTTCTCAGCCTTTCCAATATCCACTTCTTTTGTCACTATTTTGTACTCTCTGACATAAACATTTTTCTCAATCCATTCCTTAAAATCCTCAAGATATACTCTCACTTCAGAAAACATGTTCCAAATCCTAGCTAAATTTGCAAACACAAGCTTAGGAATAGGAAGAATAGTGGGATAGTTCTTAGCTTTCTCTTTAAACTGCGTTGGCGTTAAAAACTTAAAACGAATTATATTACCATCATGTTTCTTCTTCAACTCTTCCCTTAAGAGCTCTTCCATCGACAATTTATTAAAGTTTATCTGATGAACATGAAAATCGAGAACTCCTAGTTTTAAATTATCGTCAACTATAGATAATAGAATATCCATAATTGTTTTCTCTAGCCTCTCATCTAAGATTGAAAAACCAAGTCTATAACTTTTACCAGCCTCAATCTCCCACATCCCCGACTTTAGTCTTTTCTTAAAACCCATTGGATACAAAGGAATCACAGCATAAGGACGAATAGCATTAACATCATGAAGCTGCTTGGATAAATTCGGATCTTCTTTCTCTATTGTGCGAAGAAATAATCCCTGTATTAAGTGCCCCGTAAACATAGGTAAATAACCAGTAACAAGTGAAACAACATCAAACTCCACTTTTAACATCATAACACCTTTACGCAACGTCTCTCATTATACATATAACTTAAACATCTAATAAAGATAACTTTCCACAATAAAAATATACACCAAGCTAAATTACAGTATACGATCACATCTGAGTATCTCATACCAAGATACTCACCTTCACGTAATGCAACAGCCTTTACGTTGCATTATGTGGGATTAGTGATATCTTTAGTTACAAGAGGAATACAGTAAGGCGATTGAACATTATGAGAAGGCTGTTAAAGCTGATCCAAATTTTGTTGTTACTTATTTTGATATAGCCTACCTTTACGAGTCGTTAGGCAGATATGACAAGGCGCTGGAGTATTATCGCGAGGCATACAAGCATGCACATAGTGATTACTGGAGGCGAGAAGCTGACAGGTACATTAAGGAGATACAGAAGCGTTTAAAAAGATGATGTGGAGGTAGTTATTCAGAAAATATTGAACATACTTAGAAGAAAACATCAGAGGCTATAAAATTGAATGATAGTTTAGAAAAAGTATATTTTGGGTTACAGTATAAAGATACAGCTGGTATCATTAACATAGCAGTTAACTGTAGTTGGTCAGAAAGAGTAGCTGTTGAACATTGCCTTGTTTGTTAAAAACGAATATTTTCGATATTGAAAATAAGCTATCAATATATTTCTTCAAATGAAGTTTGACGCATATGAACACGTCTATAACAAAATAAGCTAATTAGTACACAAACGTAAAAACAAATTGATAGAATTTCCTGACTTGTTATATTATTTTTTAGTGGACGATAAAGCAACACCATATATTGTTAGAAGAAGAGCGATATATAATCTGTTAAGGAAGTTATAAAGTATGACGCTATGGTTTTTGAGTATTTAATGCACTTAGAAAGATTTATAATAGCATTTTTTGTAACGATTATTAAGGTGAAAATAATGGAATCCACCGGGGAAGATACTATCATTGAATTCATAAAGAAGTTACCAGAGGTACTTAGCAAGCATCCCGAGCTTAAAAGAACATTAATGGATGCTCTTGGAATACCAGAAAACATAGGGGAGAGTCTTCAAGCCATATTGCTCGAACTTAAGAAACTTAGAGAGGACTTCAATAAACAAATACTGGAACTGAGAAAAACTCATCAAGATGACATGAAACACGTATTGAGCGAAATAGAAAGAGTATGGAGTGAAATAGAAAAATTAAGAAATGACTATAACAGACAATTTGAGGCTTTTCAGAAGCGTATGGATCAGTTCGAGGAGCACTTGAAAAAACTTGACACACGCATGGATCAGTTCGAGGAGCACTTGAAAAAACTTGA
>JAGGXT010000055.1 GCA_021162905.1 Candidatus Odinarchaeota archaeon
ATTTAATACATCAATATTAGGCGATGGCTGGCATACAATAAAAGTGAGAGCTTTTGACAAAGCTGGAAATATGAGTGAGGATGCGATATACATAAAAACCGAAAATTATGAAACAGAGAAATCTAAAGCATCGCTAATGTATCTATCAATAGGTCTTGCTGGGGGACTTGTTATCGGAGTAGCAGCGGTGGTCATAATTTCGCGAATCATTGCTAGAAAACGTAAATGAATTATGAAGCATGATATAATTCATGACATATATTATTTTTCATTCTTTTTTATCGAACCTATATCTCTTCAGTTGGTCTTTCAAATTCTTCTACAGAAACTTCCACTTACTTCACAATATAAAAGTGCATAACTGAATTGAAAATAAATAACAAAAGATTAAAATTCCGAAAATACATACCTTTTTCAGGTGATTCAGAGATTGAGTAAAGAAATCGTAGAAATAAAAACATCTATCGGAACCAAAGGGGAAATATACATTCCCAAGAAAATTAGAGAGCAGCTAGGATTAAGACCTAAGGACAAAATAATTATTCGTATAAAAGACGGACTGCTCATCATAATTCAGACGAGAATTATCCGAGAGTATTGGGTAACACGAAGATATAATTAGATATAACTTTAAGAAAGTATATTAACGACTCAATAGATTGGATCGTATTAGCCTCTTCGCTCGTATTCGCAGATATTTTAATCACAGAAGATACCAAAATTCTAGATTTTGCAAAGCACAGTGATCAATTTAAAGAGTTAAATCGCCTAAGAACTAAGCCGCTACAAGTGATAAATCTAAAGGCATTTATAAATTTGTTTAATCTTTGAAAGCATTTTGAATATAGTCCAAAGAAAATACCTTGAATTATGTAATGTCATATTAGACTTGGTTGGGTGAAAAAGAATAGCATGCACTTAATCATTTTTTGGCTTACAATTGAAGAAAATTAGAAATACGGAAAGTAGTCTTGCTAAGGTAGAGAGGAGGATATTATTTACGTAGAGACCGAATAGAATTAGCAATAAATATCGATTTAAGAGTAATTCGCTAACTTTTAATCAAATGTCAGCAATTAGCAAGAAATTAAAAGGTAAAAACGCAATCTACTTCAAATTTATTGCGTAATCGTGCTATCTTATTTTTAAGAGCTCTGTAATAACTATTGGTTGGTGTAGCAATAATGACTATAATCTTGAAGTTATTGTCAGAAAACGTAGTAAGTATAGAACGTGATAAAAACAACATACAATCATTTTTTATTTTTTTCCATCGAGCCTAGTACTTCTTCGGTTAATCTTTCAAATTCTTCTACAGAAATTTTTACTAGTGGCTTCTCATCGAATAATTCCAAGAAGTTCTTGATCGGAATAACCTCTAACTTATCTTCAGTAGCAATATATAATACATTTTGCCCTGGTTTTATGCCAACAACTTCGCGAATTTTCTTATTCGGGTACAATTCTCCTTTAGAACCTACTTTGCCAATAGCCTTTATTTTCTTCATGAAATCACCACTTGATAGATTACTTAAAAGGGCATTTAAAGCTTTTTTCGCTATAAAAATTCTTAACTGTTAAGAAAATTAATTATGCCTCGTATAATATAATTAAAAATACAACTAACCTCCTTAAAATGCATAAAGATCCGTTTGATGCGATTATAATGTCAACTGCAATATCTGAAAGAATGCCTCTTGTAACAGAGGATAGCGATATAATAAATATTCTTCCTCATGAACTAGTAATGAGTTGGAGTTCTTTCAAGGAGATTGTCAAATAATTTATTTTTATCAAATGCATGTAGTAGAAAGTGATTCAATAAGAACTAGAAGGCAAAATTGCAATCTACTCTAAACTTATTGCATAATTGTATTATTTTATTCTTAAGAGCTCTGTAATAACTAAAATTTCTTGAAAAAAGGATATTTTCGTATTTCTTTATAAGAGAAGAGTCAAACTTTTCAAGAGCTTGTTTTATCGTTTTCCAATTTCCCGCCTTTATATTCAGCGTGTCAAAAAATACATATGCGACCTTATTTTTATTTGCAAAATCAATTAATTCCTCCAAATAATTTTCAGTAATATATGGAAGCATCGGTGCTATAAAGAGATAGGTTCTTATACCTTCTTCTAACAAAATTCTCATAGCATCTAATCGTCTCTTAATTGGAGGTGCTCTTGGTTCGAAAATATCTTTTAATTTTTCATCAATAAATACTATAGTGAATCCTACCTCTAGCTTTGGAAATTCTTTTAGAACGTTTATATCTCGAAGAACCAAATCAGATTTTGTTAATATATAGATATAGAGATCTTTTCTTTTGAGTAAGACCTCCAAAATTTTTCTTGTTAGCTCGTATTTCTCTTCCATAGGCTGGTATGGATCACACACACTACTGAGAAGCACTGTTGAATTCTGAGGGACTCTTTTCAAGTCTTTAGCAACAAGAGTTGGCGCATTAACCTTAACAAACACAAAGTTCCCCCATTCTTCTTGCGTATTAATATATTTCCTCATAAAACGAGCATAACAGTAAGCACATCCATGTTGGCATCCTATGTATGGATTTATTGAATAGTCTATTGAGTATATTCCACTCTTGCTGATCACACTTTTAGGAAAAATCTCAACAATCTTGACCATTTTTAATACCTGACCTATATGAACTCTGTAATTAATCTTTGTCTTCTTATATTTTGAAGCACACCACTTATTTCAAGCCAGTTCCTTAGTGGGATTTTCAGCCCTGATGACACAAATTTTAGTGCTTCCTCTAATGTATCAAATTGAAATGGTTGTCTTCTTAATGCAGCTCTTACACACTCTCTAACAAACCACACTCCTAATGGCATTAGACTACTAGGATAAGTTTCCCTGAAAATAACAATTGATGCCTGCCTTCTAATTTTTTGTAGATATTCCGTTACTGCAAGTCTTGCTGCGTAATAACAGCCACCAATTGATGCATATGTTTTTCTTCCTTTGTATCCTTCCCAATCTCCTACCATTCCAATCATTGTTCCATCTGGATTCCAAGTAGATCCTGGAAACCAAGCCTCTATTAATTCATAGCTCCACGCTCTTGGCATCATAAGAATAACAAATTTGTTGTCAAGATAATTTACTTCAAAGACCATGTACTTTGAAATTAGCGGATACTGCTTGATTTTCTCCCTTAGTGTCTTGGAAAGTATGCTATCAACGGCAGTAATACTCCATCTAGTAGGAACCAATTTTCTATCAAATTTTACTCCCAACACACCAACACTCAAGATACGTTGAATTTTCGTAACAGGAATTTCTTTCTTATACAACGTCAGAATAGCCTCATTTGCCCTCAAATCATAGTCATCATACACCTTTTGAACAGGTTTAGGAATTTTGACATTATCTATTTGAAAATCGTTTAGGGGTGCCGATGGACCCATTGGTTGCACATAACTATCTACTAAGAGCTTCTGCTTCGGTTTTTTCTTTAATAACAATTCACTGTCGACAGGGTTCCCGCCCATCGCTAATTCTTGAGTTCTTAAAAGAAGTTTATTATTTTCCAAATTATGAATTTTCTTTACATTTGCCAGGAATGTACCACGAACAAGTTTTATCCTGTAATCTAAAATCTCTTCGATACTTTTACCGAACCATGCTTCTGGGAGGTCAAAAATAGATGTGTCTCCTTCAACTGGTGGAACCATAGGTCCAATCATCACATGAGGATATCCAAAACGACCTACAAAAACGCTAGGTGGCGAGTCGCCATCTAAATCTGTGGTATCTAAACCTTTAGCTATTTTAGTGAATGTATAAAACTTCTCAAGAATGGGACATCTAGGTTTTCCACATAATAATTTACTCCCCTTACAAATCACACATAAAGATCTTCTAGAAACTTTAAATGCAATTAACTCGGGATTTAACTCCCCAGCGATACTCTCATCTTCAATTAAATGTTCAATCCATGGAACTTTTTTCTTAACATGCTTAACGAACTTTCCTAGTCGTAATTTAGGCACAACTAACACCAATAGCCTATTTCTCTATATGACTTTGATGTATAATTCTATTAAAGTTTTCCTCAGAAGGTGAAATACATCTTTCAGAGGATGACTATAAAAAGGATTTGATAGGCTCAGTACTCCCCGCACTAATTAGATGAAAAATCCGTATTGGTGCGAAAATTATTTTTATTAGGATTTCGAAATTTCGAGAACTGGCAAATCTTGGTGCCTAGAAGCGTATTTATAAAAATAGTAAAGAGGAATTTCTAGAATTTCTTCATTTTGCCAATCTGCTTTCCTACATATCTCTTTATTGCTTTTTCCAGTTTATTTTTGTCTATTTTCTTAATTTTTTCACTATGAATTGCTCTAAGTATAAAGCCAAGTAGCAATTCAGTTATTTCACTAACTATGTTCCTTATATTTTCGTTTTTTTCAACAGCTTCTCTTAATTTTTCTAATAGCTTATTAAGCTCTGCAGTTTCTTCAGGTTGGATCCCTCTGATTAACCATGGCGGTTCAGGATAACCTTGTATAAAATGTTCAAATATTACCTCCTCTATGGCTTTTTTACGAGCTTTTTTCTTCGGTAATTTCTCTAATAGTGTTTTATATTTTTTAAAGTACTCAAGCCTGAGTTTTTTCATAATCCTTGTGTATGCTATTGAATTTTCTTTAAATACTAATCCCTCGTAAATACCCTCTCTAAACATAGGATCGAGAACGTTGTGCACAACTGCATCAGCGTTCTTGAGATCGAGACTGTCAACAGATTTCACGGTTAAGAAATTATATTCCTCTGAAAGTTTTTTGACCTCCTCATATAATAAGAAATTAGAATTTTCTATATTCATCATATCAAAGACAAAAAATCCTATATCGCCGATGCTATAATGTTTCTGGTAATATTCTGCATGGTGAGTATTTAGAGATAACTTTCCCACAGTTTCTACGTTAATGATAATATTTCTATTTTTGGAGAAGAAGTCAATTAATACCTCATTTATTTTTTGATTATTCCAAAGGAGGTATGTCGTTCTGAGGTCAATATCTCCCCCTCTTAAAATCGCAACGTATTTCTCAAGCCAATCAACATAAACTAGCCTTGTGTTGTAACCATCTACTTTGTATTGTATTACTAAATCTTTTCCAATCAAATCACTGAAGTCTGGTAAATCGTTATGCATCACTTTTACAGGTTCTAATTCAGGATATCCAGAAATTAACAGAAATTGATCACCTTTACAAATAATTGTGGATCCCGTACGAAGATTCGGCAATCCATTTTCAACTCTATAATATTCGATATCAAACGGCTTTATTCTTATCCCTTTGGCTTTTATGAATACTTCTTGCATTACACCTTTCGCGAGAAACCGCTTTCCCGTGTGCGTTTTATTTTCTCGAATCTTCTCTAGGACATCTTTATCTTTAATATTACATTTTTCTATTATAAAGTCCAATACATCAGCAAGATTGCACATCTTCTCACATCCTAATAACGTTTCATTTCAAAACCATTTATAAATCACTATGTTTTCAGAATCCTTTAGCTATAATTATATAGATTTATTAGATAATCCCAAACGAGCATATCAGACTGATTACTAACTCGTGATCTTTCACCCCAAAGGTAGATCTAAGCTTATTAAAATACCCATACAATAAGAAATAATAATTTCAACAAAGGTCTCATAATCAAAAA
>JAGGXT010000038.1 GCA_021162905.1 Candidatus Odinarchaeota archaeon
ACACTATCGAAAGGCTTTACTGTCATTGGAGAAAGAGGGAAAAATTAAAATTATTAGGGTTCCATCAATTACTAAAAAAGGACTTCCAAGAAAAGGCTTAAACCATAAGGACGTTATCTTATTTCCATCATAGATATCACAAAATCTCGGAGACTAATTAAATAAGTTTTTTATCACTTTTTATAATAATCCAAAAAATATTAGATGTGGATGAGCATATTTGATGATATAATGGAGTCTATTCTTGGACCAATAATAAAGATAGTAAATCTTCTTTCAGCATTATCGTCGGCATATTTCATTCTTGATTTACTTTCCAATCTCAACTACAGAGATCCACTCCCTACATTAATATCGCTATCGATTTTCCTAATTACAAGCCGTTTTGAAGATACTATCGGAAACATTATATGGAAATGGCTTAAAGAGCTAATTTCCGACGCATTAGGTTTTCTTGAGATTTAGTATAAAAATAATTAGAGACATCTTTCTGCTATAAGGTAAAAGGCAATTGTTCTCTGTTATATTATCTTTTCCCGATACCTTACAAGCCACCAAACCCACATATCAACATCAACCAAATCTACAAATCCATTATCGTCCCTAGTTCTCCAAAGTGTGCCATTTATCTTTTTATATTTTTTTGGGCTATAATCGGTATCAGATATTCCACTAATTCCAATTTCCTTTAAGGCATCAATAGTTACATTGTTCCAGATTCCAAATCTCCGTTTTTCATCTGCGATCATCAATATTGCACTAATTATGTTTTTTCCAAATCCAGATGGCGGATAACTATTAGCAAGCCTTTCATAAACATCTTTCTCAGATACTTCAGAAATATGTCTTTCATCATCGCCGAAAATTATGGATTTGATAAATTTTTTAGCATGGTTCCAATCACTTCTAATAAGTCTCTTTTGCCTGTAAAGATTTGTCCATGACAAATGCCCTAATACTATAAGCTCACCCTCTTCAGCGGCTTGAATTAATTCTTCTTCTCTATGAAGATAAAGAAAGTCAATGAGCCTATCAATTGTCATCTTGTAATAAGATCTTTTAAAATGAATCTCTCCAAATTTTAAAAAGTATTTGTCAAAGTCCTCAAATACAAGATCATCTATATCTTCAGGACTCTTAAAAAATGTTTCACTGAGCGTTCGATAGCCTAACTCTCTTAGAATCCTCCATGGTATCCGAAATGGCCAATTAAAATAATCCATAACACTTTTAGACATCTCTTTAACTTCTTGACTCTTCTTAAATCTTTCAAGCAAATCGTATATATAATCATAAGATTCCTTTGATATCTGAAGACTTTTATGAACAACTTTATCTCTCCTTTCCTTAATTTCAGCAATCTTAACCTGAGTTAAATACCAGTTTTTCAGGGCATAGACTCCAGCATCAACCCTCACAATTTCTTTATCAGATGTAGATGCCTCTTTTGCCCCCACAGAGTTTTCAAATAACAACTCTGCTAACCTCTGATGAGAGATCTTTATACCTCTCTCCTTAAGACGAGAATGTATTTCATCAAGACACATCTTATCTTTTCTGAGAATATCTTTAATTGTCTCTAAAATGCGATTTTCATCCATAAGGCATATCCCCTCAATAAATTAATCAACAAGCGTCATTTATCACTATAATTAAAATGTTGCTTTGTTAAATCCACATATCTTCTAAACTTATCCATCATCTCATCAATATTACTAGGCACATCTCCTACTCCTTGCTTATTCCAAAGACCTGATGTTTTTATTTCCTCTATAGGTGAAAATAACCCTAACCAATTATCGGATATGCACTCTTTCGAGCACATGGATATCAAGGCTATCATAAATCCCTCAATTTGTAATCTGTCATTTCTATCATCTATTCTAATAACTCTGAAACTAAAGTTTTCCTTCAATGCATCAGATACTTTTTCTTCTATATCATCCATCTCAATCTCATTACGGTTCCATTGCCGTATTTTAAAATCAGAAGCCCCTTCTTTTTTCAATATGGCTCGTCCAATATTCTTCCTGAAAATGCTAGAACTCTTGTCCCCCCGAAAATGAAATCTTAATCGCTTTCTTAATCTATCATCTTTTTCATGCGTTCCAACTCTAACTATGCGAGGTGCCCCTACCCTACCACATCGTTTGCAAACCTCACCTTTTTCGTAAAAAAAGTAAACTCCATTCAAAGGAATTTCAGATGAATTGTAATCATGCTTAAACAAGGGTAAGCTTTCTAATAAATTATGAACCTCTGCACATAGCTCTGTCATATCAATATTTGTCGTGTTCTTTACCCCTTGAAATTTCACTGCAACATCAAAATAGTTATCTCTTCTTTTAATTATGTTATCACCAGATTCGCTATCGGTCGATCCTATCAACTCAAAATGACACTTTAGCTTACTATTAACAACGGCCCTAAAAGCATAACCCTCAAAGCCCTTTAAAATGCCACTTTGACGAATAACATTTACAAGCGATTTCACATGAGCCATTGGCGTACTCTTTGTTAAAATTCGATGAGCATCAAATATAATACTACCATACCAATCTTGACGATTTCCAAGGTCAGTAAGCCCACCAACATCAATCTCTCTACTCCTACCTTCCTTTACTGCCTCCCTAATCAAGTCCTTAATATCATCTAATTTTCTTTTCCAAAATTTATCATACTTGCTTCCCAATATACAACCTCCTCCAGTCAATAACCCTAAAATGTAAAATGAATAATTCTCTTTCTATTTTTCTATATATAAATTTTACTTTCTTATATACTCCAATCACTTTTATTTCCACTAAAATAATATGTGGTGTCTTGGGTGATTGCTAAAAATAAATTGCTCGAGAATTACCTGGAGACATTTATCTTTATAACTACAAAATATAATATTTACTTGGGTTGCTCTTGGAAGATTAAGATTTCAGAGAAAAAGATTTAGAAAACATTAAAAGATCTAAGGAGAAAAGAGACATAGAAGTCATCAAGTTAAGTAGTATAATTAATCT
>JAGGXT010000276.1 GCA_021162905.1 Candidatus Odinarchaeota archaeon
ATAATCGTAAGCTGAAGCGGTTCAATAATATGGCGGAATTGGGTAAGAGGGTGCTGTTGGAGGTGACATAAAAAATAAAAGGGAGTAACGAGAACGGGTTATAGAGCGACGAAGTTTTTCATAGAAAATAAAATAGAACCAATGGTGATAACCATGCCAAAAATCTCTGTTACATGGTATGGACATTCGGCTTTTAAAGTAGAAGTTGGTGATAAGACTATTCTTTTTGATCCATGGTTTGGTAATCCTAAGAATCCTATTAAAGATGTGAAAATTGAGAAATGCGATCTGATCTGCGTGACTCACGGACATGGAGATCATGGTTTGAGTGAAGCAATTGAAGTTTCTAAGAGAACTAATGCACCAATAGTTGGGATATTTGAGCTTGCTAATGAGGCTGAGGCAAAAGGAGCCAAAGCTATTGGCATGAATATTGGAGGCACAACAGAAGTAAATGGAATAAAAGTCTATATGAATGAAGCTACTCATTCCTCCCCATATGGTGCTCCAGTAAGCTTTATTGTAGAAGTGAATGGAGTTACCTTATGCCATCTTGGCGATACAGGACTTTTCGGTTCCATGGCTTTTCTTTCAGAATTATTCAACATAGATGTGATATTCCTTCCAATAGGTGATCACTTTACGCTTGGACCAAGAACTGCTGCTTATGCAACAAAACTATTAAAGCCGAAAGTTGTTATACCAATGCATTATGGAACGTTCCCAGTTCTTACAGGGACTCCAGACAAATTCGTAGAGGAATTGAAAAAACAAGGTGTAGAGGTCAGAGTTGAAGTTTTCAGCCCGGGAGAAACAAAAGAAATTGAGGTATAAAAATATTCATTTTCATCTCTTTTTTATTCTTATAAGAACTCTTACCACAAATTTTATGTAAAGTATTTACTATCTTATAGTAGAACTAAATATAGTGAGAAGAATGCTCAGTGAAGCAGAATATTTAATGTTTGAGAGAGGATATCAAGCGGTTTCGACAACAATTGATAGTGTTATGAAAGATTTGGATTGGGCGTACTTTAGCATAGTTCTTTACGAGGAAAATCCAATTTATTGGGAAGAACGTATTTTAACTCCAGAACACTTTTTAATATCCCTTGCAGATAAGCTTAGAAATAGTGAGATTCCAACTATTCTTATTCTAAACGCAGCTCGTGATTCAACACACTCCGTATTAAAGATACCTCAATACTATCGTGCTTTACTTTCTACAATAGGCTTAGATAAACTTGCTTTCACGTTTAGTGGAGGTTTAACAGAGCTTAAGGCCAAAATAAAGTACCCTGAGGTTAAAATAGGTTTGAATGATATTTTAGATTTTGAAACAATGGCAGATGCTCTAATTAATACAGCACCCATACCTAGAAAGTTAGACAAGGAAATGTTTAATGAAATATCAGAGTTAATGGGGCTTTCTTATTTTCTTATTGATTACTTGAAACCACCTACCTTGACAGAGGAGGTAATGCAAGAATTAGAAAAAACATCTAAATATGAAATAGCAAGTCATGTCATATCATCACTTTCAGCAGTATTAAACCCCACGTCAATGATTTCGAAAGGACTGAGTTATGCATTAAAATTCATGGAGATTGTTCAGAAAAGGCAAAGTGAAACATACCAAGCATTTTTAGATAATTGGCAAATGAATGTAGAGAATGCATTTAATCCTTATTCATTAAATGAGTTGATAGGTGAATCATCAATTCCTCAAATTAAAGACATTCTCCATAAGGAGAATCTTGTGATAATATTTACAGACATTTTTGAGAACATACAGAGCATATTTTTACCTTCTTTAGTAAAAACCTTACTTGCGGAGGAAGAGGAAGTTGTTTTGTTAATGGATTCTATTACAAGAATTGATAGATTTAAAGGTTTTCAGGATTGGCTAACTGAGGTTGTGGATTCTGAAATAATAAAGTTAGCATCAATAGTCCCAACATATGGTATATTCTCTGAATGGTTTGACGACTTCTTTTCTAAGTTGATTCAAGACAGAGTTTTATATTTTGATGTGAATTCACGTTTCTTAAGTAAAATTTTCGAAAACAGACCAGTCGCAGAAGAGTCGTGGGTAATTAAGCATTTTAGAGAAATTCAGCGATTATTAGAAAAAAAACAAATAGCATTTATTTCATTTAATTCAAAGAATGATTTTCCGTGGGAATTTGTAAAACCAACACTCGCAGCTAGAGTTGTTCATGGCATAAAGTGGAAATTCAGAAGATTCAAACGACGATTTAGAGGAATAAAGGAATTAAAGGAAGAAAAAGAGGAAATCGAAGAAGAAAAAGAATCCGAGGAGTCATCTTCTAAAGAATCCCTTGAATCTTTCGATAATTCCTCTTGAAACTGACATTAGCGTCCAAGGTAACTCTCTTTTTTCATCGTGAAATATGAACATATACTCTCCTTCTCGCCTTTGACCTTCAATTTGGCTAAACTTTTCATAGAGCCATGAATAAACTATAACGCTCTCTCCGCTATGTAATATATGGAAGAAATCTGATTTTAAATTAAAGATCATACTCTTATCAGTAACAAGCCTTCTTAGCAACTCTGCATATTTTTCTGTGGTTGGATAATATCTTGACGCAACATAGACACCTAATTTAGCGTCATATGTAGTAATAATTGTTGGAAACCATGTTGCAAGAGATTCATAATGCTCAGGATCTGGAATATCTCCGAGTATTACAAAGGAGCTGGAAAACAATTTAAGAAACTCTAATATCAAGAGAGCTATTGTAAAGCCGTAATATCTGTCGAATAAGTCAGTAACTACTATATTGATCCCTTCATAAAATTTACCATACTCTTCTAAAAATATAGAGCTTAATTTTTCCACACTATATATGTTCCTTGATTCTTCTTCGATCTTTTTTAGCCATGCTTTGTATTCTTCGTCTTTATAATGCAGTTTTAAAACTTTATAAAATCCCGCAGCTCCTGTCAATCCTGCTTCTATAAGCCTTGTTATAGAAATCATGCGCGCAATGAATTTTTTTGGTCCACCCATTTTTCCAACATAATCTTGTGCCCTCTTCTTTAAATCATCAAGTACAGATGGCGGACCAGCTATCTTTATGAGAAAATTACTAAAGCTATTAATTGTTGAGAATTTGATCCTTTTGGGATTTACGTAATTAGTTCTCTCAGAAATCTTTGCAAGCGCTTGAGCCAATATTTCTCGGATTTCTATAATATTTCCTATATTAACTCTAACCTTTTCTCCAATGTTTAAATCATTATATGAAAACTCCATAAGATGCATACTTGGATATCTATCTACTATGTTTTTTAAAATTTCAAGTTGCTCAGGGTTACGTAAGTTATACTTTCCTGGGCGATTATAATTTAGTATCACCAGAACGTTCTTTCCAAACTTCTTATTATAAAAATCAGCAAGAGCTAATAGCATATTTTCAGGTGTAATAATGAATTTATCTTCTATTTCCGTGTAATCGTAATCTATTATTCCGAAAAATGTCCAATCTTCATCAGCTATCATTTCCTTCAATCTGTCAAGGATTGTCTCATATCCTTTAAGAATCTCACTTGACATTTTAATCCCTTGATTATTTATTGATCACAACTACATATAATTTCTGTACATTTGTTTTATTTTAAATTAGTCATTATAATGTGAAATCACTTAATGATCGCTTTATTGTTTTTATGAACCAAATTGCGCGAGGAACTACTAATTCTATGTTGCTATAGGTTTCACCAATTTTTAAGATGGATAAATATTCTTTTAAAAAGTGCCTTAAGTCATTGCTAATGCAAGATGGTAAAATTGCAATGTTACTTTCAATAAGTGATTCTATATCTTTATCTCCGTGTTCATATGCAAACGGAGCAACTTCCATAAGAACCTTTAATGAGTTAAAGAATAATAAAAGTGCAATATCAAAAATGTTACCAACTTTTTCCCATACTCTTTTCTCTTCAGGAGACACTTTAAGATGATGAAGATAAACACTTCTGTGAATACTGTATCTTTCCTTATCTTTTTCAAGTAAATACTTTGATACTTCCCAACTCTTTACACCAGTGGTTATAGTATAGAAAATAATATCTGCCGTTTTAGATAAATACAACCCTAAATTTCTTATTTGAGAATACATTGGCGGTTCTGGAATAAAATAATATTCCTTCTTTCCATGAAGAATACTGTGTAC
>JAGGXT010000209.1 GCA_021162905.1 Candidatus Odinarchaeota archaeon
TATATTATAAAATCAGTAAGGTATTATTAGCTATATCTGTAGCTAGTGATACTTCTTTTAATTAAGATAACTAGGTATTTAAGGAGGCTAACTTGTTATTAGTAGTAATATTAAAATTATTATTGTAATGGTATTTGTATTGCTCCTATCACTTTCTTTTGCCATTTACAATGTTTCAGAAGAACACCAAATTTCATTAAATGAGGAACATAATACTTTCGTAAAATATCCCGAAACTATTGGTTCCACACAAACATCGTCACAATGGTGGAACACATCCTATCTCTATAGGATCCCCATTACTATTTCAGGAAGCAATGGGATTGAAAGAAAAAGCGAGCCTATAAGTGTGCATATAACATTTCCACTAAGTCATGCAAGAATTAACAGTATTCGTATTATAAATCCTGACCTAAAGCAGGTTCCATATCAGATAACCCAACAAGTTCTAGATGGGGACTACTATACAGAAGTAACCTTAGTATTTCCCGTTAATATTACAAGTGACAGCACTACCTATTATGTTTATTACACATCACAGCAAGTTGAACCACCTTCCTTTTCTGACCAATTACAAGTTTCTTTTGATGGTACATCCCTACTAATTGATAATAGGCTATACTCAGCTGGTATTAGTGTTGGCACTGGGTTTGATAATTTGATTATCAACAATCATAACTTCGCTGAGGTTAACAATTTTGCTCCAATTGCTCAAAATGGTTATTCATTTATAGCCGAATATGTTTCTATAAAGAGTAGCGATGAAATACACATTATATCTTGGTATGATAATACATTTTTCAGAGTTGTTGATCCAACAGATGGTACAATAATCATACAAGGAATATTGAATGAAGGAGAGCAATATGTATATTCTTCCCCAGCCGATGCTCTATTAAAGATAGAGTCAAACAATACAATTACATTCCAAATATATAAATACCCGCCAGATAGGCTTCCGACTGATCCATTAAATGATGACACCTGGTGCTATACTGGTGCTATGTTATATGCTTGGGTGAGATACCATCTATATATAGCTACCTTTGACAAATCTGCGAAAATAGAAATATGGGATTTGCAAAACGATGATAGCGTGGACGACACTGATAATTTCTACGGATCCAATGCGATATTATTATCACCTGGTGAGGTTTGGAGCTATACCTCCTTTGATGGAGATGTAATCCGTATAAAGTCAAATACAACAATTTATGTGCTAGGTGGTTCAGTTGAAGCATCAACTGGTAGGCCAGATGGGCCAGAAACATTTTCAACTGCTTATGGAATTAATCAAACATACTATACCGTTTTTGGAGCCCCTCTTGATGGAGGAGGAGGCTATATTGGTATCATGGCTCTTCAGGATAATACTTATGTAGAAGTTGTGAATAAAGCAGCAGCAACAAGCATCTCTAATGTTCTTAATTCTTTGGAAGTTGTAGTTCACAATGTAGCCGATGGTTGGTTTGACATAAAATCTGACAAACCAATTGTAGTTTATACCAGTATGCATCAAGAAGCTGGGAAAAATCCTAATATCTATGGCCTTGAAATACTTGGTAATAGTAAAGACTATTATATCATAAATCCAAATGATCCAAATAGCGGCACCACATATAAGTTAAGAATAACTTATACGGCACTTGATGACAATACTGCCGTATATATTTTGCAACAAGACAACTTAAATCCCTCTCCAGATATATTACTAAAATATCAAAGTAATACCTTTGATGTATCTCCTGGCCAAGGTGTAGTTATTTATTCAAATAAACCACTTGCTGTTAGACTGTCTTTTGTGGATGCCGATGGTCTCCCTCTTGCTGGCCTTCAAGGTGAATCCCTCTTAGTTATGGAACGAAGGCCCTCAATTACAAAAATCCAGGAGATTGAAAAAGGGGCCGTTTTTGCAAAGTATAAATTGTATTGGAATTCTACCGATAACATGTTAAATGCGACAGATATTGTGACCTTTTACTATAAGTATCCCCTTATAAAATTTAATAGAACTATCTGGTGGGGAACATCTAATACAAGATATTCATTTGAGCCTATGATTTTTCACTATGACATAATTCAACAGTCATCAATGTATTTAAGTGATGTGATAGCTGATAGTAGTTTGTATTCCTTAATGGATTTTGCTAGAGCTACAGTCTATGTAAGCGGATGGAGCTCATCAGACTATACTGGGATAGGCCTTATTATTGAGAGTGTTAATTCAATAGGTGCTGAAGGCCTTCCAGCTTTTGCATATTATGAATTGCCTTGTGGATTATCTATCACCAGCGGAAGATTTGATATATCACTCAATGTTTATGAACTTAGTACCTTTTCAGGATCAGCGTACTCAATTAAGATAAATGGAGCCATAATTGCTGGTAATAATTTTGCTTTAATATCTGAGATTGATTCACTGTATCAATCAGTATTGTATCCCCTGCTAGGAACTCTTGGCGATGAAGAAATGCTAATGAATTTACTTGTATCTGTCTTTGATCTCGATGGAAATCCAGTTGTTAACGCTAATACAACATTGTATTCCCCTACCAGTGTAAAGCTTTTCAGTGAGTATACCAATTCAACTGGTGAAGCCTTCTTTGATAAAATACCTGAGTTGGGAAACTATACACTAAACGTGTTTTATTCTACTAAATATAATTTAGATGTAGAGGCAGTAGAGGTAGTTTCATTTACTGCTAGTGATATTGGTACTGTTAAAAAAGTAAATGTTACTCTAACATTAGCAAATTTCACGATAAAGGTTGTTGATCTTTTAGATGATGCTATTTCTGGTGACGCAAGAGTAAGATTAAAGAACGCTTCCAATTCGGTGCAGATCATTGCTGAATCTGTAACGAATTCAAGTGGTTTTGTTTATTTTGACTACCTACCTGGAACTAATTACATAATAGAATCTCATTATATACCCGGAGCTACTGTATCAATGGACGCATACAACTTTACTCATCATATTTCATTCAATTTAAATTTAACAAAAGTTATTACAGTAGTGGAATTGTTAAATACGATTTCTGTAAGAGTGCTGAATTATGATGGAAATCCTGTAACAGATGCCTTTGTTATTAGGACGAACCTTGATATCCCTCAGGATACGTATCAAACATCAGCAACTACAAATGCCACTGGCTGGGTCACTTTTGAAAGAATACGTGCAGGTAATACAAGATTTTTTGTAAGTTACACAAATGATTATGGTCAAGATATAATAAATGCAACAACAACTTACCTTTATGACAATACGAGTGCGGCTGTTGATGTTAACCTTCCCATGGCGTTTCTCATTGTAAGGGCTTATGATGCTTCACATTCAAATTATATTCAAGGTGCACTTGTGTACGTTAATAACACAGATGGATCCTCAGTAACCTATTCGTCAACAAATCAATCTGGTTATGTTGTATTCGAAAATATTGCATGTGGCATTAAGTATAATGTTAGTGTTGTAAAGAATAATAATTGGAATTGGACATTATTAACCCTAAATGATACAACCCTCATTCAGCTTAACATATCAATATCTTGGACTCCCACGGATACTATATTAATGCTGTATAATTCAACAATTATAGATGCTGTCTGGGATGATAATGTAACTATTGTAGTAGGCTTTATTAATCGAA
>JAGGXT010000363.1 GCA_021162905.1 Candidatus Odinarchaeota archaeon
TCATAAAGTAGTATAAAAGCATCTCTTTAATGGTGATATGATGAAATTTACAAAAAGATATCTAATAATAGTAGGTCTTATGATAGCATTAGTAGCCTATCTCTTAGCTCCTCCAGATACTGAACCAGGATTATATTTTGCTGAGCTATCTTTCCCCAATCCGAATAATGGTGAAATAATAAGAGTATCTTTTAACTTCACATTATCAGAATTTGAAGAGAGTGTGTTAATAACAAAAATTTATGAGTTTCCTAATTTTAGTGCGTGTTTGAAGTTTCGAGAGAAGTATCTTTTAAAGCCTGGATCATCCATTGAGTTTTATGTGAAAATAATTTGGAATAATGGCACTTCCATACACTTGGCTCCTGATTCATTAGTAATTTCAATAGAGAAGGGGCAATCATTTCATGTTGAAATAAGGCCAACAAAAGTTAGTGATGACGAATACTACTTTGTTTATCACCCTCTTGTGAAATCAAATGAGGCATTCTTCATATTATTTTTTATTGCATTTTTATGGTTTACTGAGGCTTTACCACTTGCTAGTTCTGCATTATTAATACCTGTCTTTGCAGTTGTATTTCAAATTATAGAACAAAAATATGCTCTCTCCCCATTCTTCAGCCCCGCAACGGTTTTAATAATGGGAGGCCTTTTTATTGGAAGAGCCTTACAGAAATATCAGATAGATAAGAGAATTGCACTTCTAATAGTTTCCAAAACGAAAGGATATGTTTCAGTTTTAATGCTCGCTATGATGTATACGACAGCTTTTCTTAGTTTTTGGATTTCAAATACAGCTGCAGCGGCTGTCATGCTTCCCATAGGTTTAGCAGTTGTCTATAAAGTTGGAAATGGTGCTGCAAGAACAAACTATGGCAAGATAGTCATACTTGGAATTGCATACTCCGCTACAATAGGTGGGATTGCAACCCTAATTGGAACACCCCCGAATCTTGTTGCAGCTGGTATGCTTCAGAGCATTTTAGGGATTAATTTTTCATTTGTTGATTGGCTTCCCTTTGGGCTTCCATATGTAATAATATTTATCCCAATAGTGTATAAGATTTTAATTACTGTTTTCAAACCTGAGGAGGAGTTTGAAAATTCTCTTGGAAAAATTATGCAAGAGAGTAAAAAAGAATTAGAAAAACTAGGTCCAATCACTTTGGAGCAAAAAGCAGTACTTATAGTTTTTACTCTTACAATTATACTTTGGCTCACCGAGAAAGTTCCTGACTTTATAGCTAAAGCTATAGGTTTTAATGGTCATGGTATCTCTAGCAGCATAGTAGCATTAATAGGAGTTGGTGGTCTATTTATTTTAGGTCTTTTAGGTGAAGAAGATATCACTAAAATTAATTGGTCTGCAATTTTCATAATTGGAGGAGGGCTTGCTCTAGGGGAGATTATCACAAGAACTGGTGTTAGTGATTGGATTGCTCAAAGCTTAGGACTATTACAAGGTACTCATGTTCTTATCCTTAACTTTGTAGTTGGTGCGCTCTCACTAATACTTACAATGTTTGCTTCCAATACAGCTGCAGCAGCGATCTTAGTGCCAATAGCTATACCATTAGCAATTTCCCTAGGAGTAGATCCCATTTTGCTAACTATCACTATTGCAATAGCAGCATCTCTTGATTTTGCATTGCCAGTTGGCACTCCACCTAGCACCCTTGCTTATAGCACTGGGATGGTAAAATCAAAAGAGATGATAAAAGTCGGCTTAATTCTTGACATAATTTCTTTGTTACTATTAACGTTCGGAATGATTTGGATTTGGTTTTTCTTAGGACTTATAACACTCTAATTTTCATTTTCTATTATTTTTTACTGCTTAAACACTTTTTCAATTCGTTAAGTGTTTTTCTGAAATTACTTAAAGACCTTTTCATGAAGCTTTCAAAATCTTCTCCCGAATCTTTTAGAGGAGCGTAATATGCTGAATCGTTAAGATACTTAACTGCTAAGTAAAACAAGATTGCAAGTTTGTAGTCTTGTTTTCCCATATCATCATTTCCAAACATTAGTTTAAAATAATCCTCAATCATAGATGTGTTTAGTTTATTAATCAAGCTCTTAGCCTTGTCCTGAATTTTTTTATCTACTGAGTCGGCTATATAGGTATTTGCTGTACATAGATAAGCAATATCTCTTTCTATATGTCCATAAGTGCTATTATCTAAATCTATTAAGAGATATCGGCCATAGTTATCTTTAAAAATTTGATGCCACGATAGATCATTATGTATGATAAAGCTAGGCCTTTTAGAAACATACATAGTCCAAATATTCTTGAGGAAGGTCTCAATCTCCCTTGATTCTGCTCCTTTTAAAATTTTAAGCTCCCGAAGTAGCTCTAGGCTTTTTTCGATTTCTCTAATAACTTCTTTCTCAAAAATCTCTAAACCTCTTTTAAAGAGTTTTTTTATTCTTAAGTTCTCTAGTAGTCGATTTATGAAGCGGATATATGACATTTGTTAGTGCGTTGTTAGTTATTTTTTGCAGTTCTAATAAAACTTGAGAACTACTAACATTCCTTAGTTTACTGATTTTCTCTTGAATATCGGTTTCTACGTTATTCACGTTTCCTATAAATTGTTGAAATACTGCAACGACTTCCCAATCTATAATTTTGAGGGCTCCGTAAATTCGTGGAGCCTTTTGTTTAAATGATAGATAGCGCAGTAGTTCATATTCCCATGTCCCTCTATCCGCTGGAAATCTTGGTATATACTTTTTAACGACTACTTTCATCGGCTCAGCAAATGTGATATTCTCAATCATCCAGATGTAAATTAGATTAGTAGTTGGAACATCTCTTGCTTTAGCTAATGACTCAACACTCATTATACTAAATGGAAAGATATTCTCCGCATTAGGATTTCTTTCAAGGATTATACCTGCCTTTATAGAACCATTTTCATAGTCTTGACTTATGTTCATTAGTCTATTTGCTCCATTAACGTCAGAAAATGCATCGACGAGTGATATTTCACTTATCTCACCTAATATTCTTGCATTTGAGGAGGGAGTTCTTGTTGTGTAAAGACTCTCAAAGAATATTAACTTCTCATCCGAGATAGAACTGCTTACGAAAATTAAAAAATTATAAATCTCATTAAAACTGCCGATGAAATTTACACTAACCTCTTCAACATGTTGAGGAGCCAATCTGTATAAACCTGGAGAAATAGCCCCTTCTCTTATTCCAACTGTTAAAAACTTAATAATGCTACGAATATCTAGCTGCACTTCTAATCATCATCCCGTATAACAAAGGAGCCATGCATTATAAGTTGTATTACATTAATTAATAGTTAATATATATTGCATTCTCATTTCTAAAATAGATTTTGGAATTAGTCAAGTAATACATTATAA
>JAGGXT010000201.1 GCA_021162905.1 Candidatus Odinarchaeota archaeon
GAATAAATAATTATTTTATTTCTTATTCATGAAGAAATTGGAAATAAAAAGTACGCCAGTGATTAAGATGTTACAGCCTATAATTCTTATTCCTGTTAAGACCAAAGTTCTTAAACCAGGAGACGATATAGTCGAGGCGATAATCTCAGCAGTAAAAGAAAATTCCATTAAAATAGAAGAGGATGACATTTTTGTAATCACAGAAAAGGTAGTTGCCTATTCCCAAGGAAGAGTTATCAACTTAAAAACAATAAAACCTTCAGAGGAGGCTATAAAATTAGGAAAGAAGTATAATATTGAACCAGAACTTATGCAGCTAATTATCAATGAGAGTGATAAAATACTTGGTGGTATTGGGAAGTATCATTTTATGCTAACTATAAAAGATGGATATATGATTGGCAACGCTGGTATCGATAGATCTAATGCTCCCAAAAATCATGTCGTTTTGGTTCCAAAAAATCCAAAAGAGACAGCTCAAGAGATAAGACGCCGTTTAATGGAACACTTTAAAGTTAATTTATGCGTTGTTATTGTTGATAGTAGAACTCAACCTCTACGCCGTGGACTTATAGGTTTAGCCATAAGTGGAGCAGGATTTGAGCCTATTGAGGATTTAAGAGGACAACCAGATCTTTTTGGTAAGCCATTACGAGCTTCTTGGAAAGGTACTGCTGATAACATAGCGAGCGCAGCTCACTTATTAATGGGCGAAGCAAATGAGCAGATACCTATTGTCATTGTTCGTGGAGTTAAAGTTAAGAAAACAGATAGGGCCTTTGATTCAAAGGACATGTATATTCCACCAGAAGACTGCCTATACTTTAGGAGTTTAGGAATAAAAGTCTCTAAAAATAAGATAGGAGTTGATATTAGTTGAATATTTTAGACATTCTGAAATCTCATAATATTACTACTGTTTTCTTTGATTATGACAACACTTTAGTCTTTTCGAGAGATGCTTATGTAGAGACTTATCAAAAAATATTCAAAGAAATAGGTATAATAGTTGAAGCTCAAAGAATAATAGAATTATTTGGCAAGCCAGCATTTCAGATAATAAAGACTATAGTGGGTAGCAGTGCAACAGATGAATTCATAAAGAGGCTTATTTTAAGAAGAGAAAAAATATTGCTTAATGAAAAGATAGAGAAAATAAAGTTAGTTAACGGTGCAAAAGAGATTCTTGAATTACTAAAGAGAGAGGGTTATACAATAGGTATTGTCTCATCATCCACTAAAAAAATCTTGGATGCCTTTTCAAGACATTTAGAGATTTCTCAATTTTTTGATTATATTATATCTGCTGATGATGTTAAGATAGGCAAACCCGATCCAGAACCGTTTAAAATAGCACTGAGAAAAGCAAATAAAAAGCCAGAAGAGTGTATCGCAATAGGAGATACAGTCTATGATATAAAAAGTGCAAAAGATGCAGGAATTCTTACAATCGGAATTGCTTGGGATGATGAAACATATCAAAAAATGAAAAAAGTTGGTGCAGATTATATTGTTCAGAGTTTAAAAGAATTATTACCATGTCATTAAGTGGCAGATTGTGAATAAACTACAGCTTGAGATAAAGGTCTTACGTATAAGGTTAATCCCTCAACACGCAATACCACAACTTTAGTATTTTTTGGAATTTCCGTACCATCGATACTTTCGGCCCACCATATTTCAGCACCAAATTTAACCTTTCCGCGAGGTTTTAAATCCGACTCAACAACACCAATTTTTCCAACCATATAGTGATATGTGGGCCAGTTATCATAATTCTTTAATGCAACAATATATATGCCCATCAATGCTAGTATTGTTCCTGAAATAGTAAATGCCGCAAGTTTCCCACTAGGATCTGCTAAAAGGGCTATTACTATCACAACAGCGTATGCAGGCATTAATTGAATAGCTACTTTACTTTTGACCAATGCTGTTTTTGAGGCCATACCTTCTGCGCCTGTGAATACTATAAAGAGGAAATATAGTACAATGGCTATTAAAATAAGATCGATTATGGATAGTTGTATGGGAGTTATTAAGAGATAATACAAGAACATTACAATGATTAGAGGAAGGAGAACCTTTGCAGTAGCTTTAGCAGTAGCCGGGTCAAATAGAGCAATTATAAGAACGGAAACAATTACTAACGATATTAAACCTATTACAGGATTAACAGTAAAGATTTGAAAAATTATGATTCCTAGAAAGGATACGAGGAGAAATGCGAGGAATACCTTAATAAATTCACCCATTATTTTCACCCCATAAAAATATTATTTAAAAATGAAAAAATTTAGTAGCAGTGTTGTCCGTTCACTTCTGTTTTTTCTTTTGCTGATTTGTATTCGTTGGAAGATTAAGAATTCCAAATGGTGTTACTGAGCCAGCAGGTGCTACATTTACTGGCCAGAGAACTATTGTAGAATTTTGAGATGCGACTTCATAAAGGATATTCATCCATCTCAAATGAAATGCAATGTCGCTCTCTTCGTAAATTTTAGCTGCCTCTCTCATTTTTTCAGACGCCTCGACTTCAGCTTGTGCTAAAATAACTCTTGCCCTTCTCTCTCTTTCTGCTTGAGCTTGTCTTGCAATAGCATCTTGTAATTCTCGCGGTATAACAACATCTCTTATTTCTACACTTGTTACTTTAACTCCCCACTCTTCAGTTTTTGCATCAATAATTTCTTGTAGATGGTGCCCTATTTTTTCGCGTTCAGAAAGTAATTCATCCAAACTAACTTTTCCTATAGTTTCTCTAAGGCTTGTTTGAGCAGCCAGCCTTGTTGCTTGTTCATAATCTTCAACGTTTAGTATTGCCTTTTCCGCGTCTATTACACGATAGTACAAAACTGCATCAACAGTGACAGGAATATTATCGTTTGTAAGTGTTTGCTCCGTAGAGAAGGCATATGTATTTAACCTTAAACTAACTCTAGCTGCTACTTTATCGAGAATTGGAAATATCCAAATTATACCAGGTCCTTTCACGCCCAAGAATTTTCCAAGCCTTAGAATAGCTACGCGCTCCCATTCCTTTAGAATACGAATGCCAGAGACTATGAATAGCAGTATGAATAAACCAAGTACAATTATATAAATTGAAAGCACCGACCATATTTCTATTTGCATTTAATTACCTCCGTTTTTCTTATTATTAAATTTGTAAGATTAGGCTTTTATTTCTTTTTATCCCTTAAACACTTAAAATTGAAACAATGACACAAAGTTAAGCAACAGACAACTTAAAAACAAATATTTAAGAAGAGAATGTGTAAATACGTATGAGAATAAAAAAGTGTTGTGAAAGGGAAAATGGCATTCTTGGAAGCTAAAAAATTAGTAAAATATTATGGGAAAATTCTTGCTTTAAATAATGTTAGCTTATCCATTGATAAAGGAACGATATATGGTCTTGTTGGGCCTAACGGAGCTGGCAAATCCACATTGCTAAGAATTATTGTTGGGGTTACAAAACCAACATTTGGACATGTATTTTTAAATGGAGAAGAAATAACATTTCATACTAACGTTCACTTAAGAAAATTAATTGGATATATTCCAGAAAAAATATCATTGTATAACGCACTAACGGTTAGAGAGTTTTTGAGCTTCATAGCAAAATTATATGATGTCCCAGAAGATATATTTGAAAGTAATGTTAAAACGCTTTCTGAAATTTTCGGTATTGCACCGTATATGGAAAAGTATATAGGAACTTTGTCTAAGGGTTATCAACAAAGAGTACTTGTTGTTTCAATACTAATGAGAAATCCATCTGTATATATCCTCGATGAACCATTTTATGGGCTTGATCCACATGGAATTCATCTCCTAAAGACAATATTAACTGAAAAAGCAGAAAATGGAGATGCCCTTGTTTTGGTTGCATCACATATACTCCCGTTAATTCAAGAATTTGCAACGAAAATTGGAATAATTTACAAAGGACGTATATTATTAGAAAAAGAGGGAAGATTAGAGATTGAAAAAATTCCGGCTACGTTCTTAGAGAAACTATATTTGGAGTCCATTAAAGAGGTTGAAAGACTTGAAAACATGGATACTAGTGAAATTTGAAATTAAAGAGGCTTTATCATCAATAAAATTTAGATTGATTGACTCCCTTATTGCATATTCTTTTCTAATTTTTTCAACGGGTATAATACATTATACCATGGCAAATTTCATTTTCCAAAAAGAGATAATAGAGGACATAATTTTAGATTTCTTCAAGTTTTCAGGTGACACACGCTTTTTAATACTTTTAGGAATTACATATTTAATTTTCATAGCAATATTTGGAAGTGTAATTGCAGGTTTTATCAATATTCCTCGCAATTTAAGATTTCTTGAGCCAGATAATTTAGTTTTAAGAGCTGCACCAATATATATAGAAAGTATATTTATTGCTAAGTTCATAAGATTTCTACTAAAGAGGCTTTTCATAGCACTTATCCTTATATTAGCTATTGGCATACCATTTATTCATTATTGGGGGTTATACAATCCAGAGCAAATTATCTTTTTCTCAATAAACATTATACTATTAGCTTTATTCATTTCATCGATGGAGTTAATAGCTTTCTTTTCATCCAGAATCGCTTATTTTAAATTTGCAAAAAAGCTGTCTAAAAAGACATCAGCTAAGGAGGAAACGGTACCTAAGCCAACCATAGCCTCCATATTTTTTAGTTTCCTAACATTAGCTACTATAATTATTCTCCTATATCCACTTGCTTCAGAGAGAGCTTATTATTTGTCATACTACGTAACTGAGCTTTTTGTTCCTTCTCTATTTTTAGGGATTTTTCCAGTTGAGTATCTATTTCTATTATTTCTTATGCCGATGTTTTTCTTCATTTCCGAAGTGGTAGTTATACTTGTTTTTTCACGATACTATTACCGATATGTAGAAACTTTTGAAGAAGAAACAGAACTGGATTGGTATAATATAGCGGCTGGAAAGCTTGAGATTTTAATGAAAAAATTCTTTAAAGAGCGAACAGAATCTATAATCGCAAAGGATTTGATCCTTAGTTTAAGAACGAATCTGCCAAGATTCTTCTTTTTTGCATTAATGATACTGGTTATTGTTCTATTTGCACAACCAACAAATATAATTATTTTAGAAGAAGTGGCAAAAGACATAAGTATAACCTTTGGACTTATAGCTGTTACAATATTCATTGTAGCAATAATGCCAATGCAGCTTACGCTCGTAGAAAATGATAAAAATATGCTATGGCTTATTAAAATCCTTCCTTTTAACTACAAACTTTATTTTAAATCAAAACATCTTTTTGGATTCTATCTAAATCTTTTCGTTCTGTCACCTATTATTGTAACGCTAATAATACTTCATCCTACATTAAGAACAACACTATCCATAATTCCTTTATTTTTATCACTAATTTACATATACAATTCGTTAAGTATCTCAGATGCTATTAAATTCTTGCCCGAAGAGGAAAATCAAGATTATAGTGTGGTTGCAATTCTTATTTTAATTCTTAGGTTTTTGTTATATTCAACTCCAATAGTTATTTTGACTATAGTAGCAACAATTTTCATACCATTTCAACTCATTTCAATTGTAATACTAATGTTTTACTCTGCGATAGTAAGGGAGATATCGTATGATAATGCAGTAAAAGAGCTTATCAATAAAGAGCTCTCGTGCTAAACTCTTATTTTATCATTTTCAGGTAAGTAAGTTTATATATTAAACACAATCTACACTAAAATTATGCTATTGAAAATATAGAAGCGTGAAAAACACTAACCTTGTAACATAAATCAAATAAAAAATAATTTAAGAATGAAGTCATCGCTTTACATGTAGCCAGCACGACACCATATGTCCATTTCCTACCTCTATTTGAGGAGGCTCTTCAATATCGCACTTACCTTTAATCATAAATGGACAACGTGGATGGAATCTGCAACCACTTGGTGGATTTATTGGAGATGGTGGCTCACCAGTTAAAACGGCCTTTCGTTTTCTTTTTGTAGGATCTGGCTTAGGTACGGATTCTATTAGCAATTGCGTATATGGATGCATTGAGTTATGAAGGACATCATCAACGTTTCCAATTTCGACTATTTTGCCTAAATACATAATTGCAATACGATCACCTATATAGCCAGCAACTGCTAAATCATGTGTGATAAAGAGATAGGATATGTTATGCTCCTTTCTCAAATTAAGTAACAATTTTAGTATTCCTGCTCTAATAGACACGTCAAGCATAGATACAGGCTCGTCCGCGACAATGAATTCAGGCCTCAAAACAATAGCTCTCGCAACAGAAACACGTTGTCTCTGTCCTCCACTTAGTTCATGTGGATATCTAAACATAAAGTCCTCTGGTGGAATAAGCTGCACCTCTTCAAGAACTTTTGATATAAGCTCTCGCTCTTCTTCATGCGACTCAGTTATCTTATGAATCCTTAATGGCTCGGCAATTATATCATAAACACTCATCTTGGGGTTTAAAGATTCATATGGATCCTGAAAGATTATCTGCATCTTTTTTCTAAGCTCTTTTAGAGTGCTTTTATCAACTTCAAAGACATTAATATTCTTAAATTTACCACTGTTGAACAAGACCTCCCCAGATGTTGGAGGTATTAAGTATAATATAGTCTTACCAGTTGTTGTCTTGCCACATCCAGATTCTCCAGCTAAAACTAAAATTTCACCTTTATATAGATCAAAAGATACGCCATCAACAGCACGAACGTATATTGGTTTTTTACCAAGAAGCTGACCAAAGAAACCAGCTCTAAGTTCATACCATTTAACTAAATTTCTTACTCGGATTATAGGCTCACCATTATGTCGCGTATCTGCACACATTTTTTCACAACCCTTCGAACTTTTCACCTATCTCTTCTATTTCCATACTCATTATATCTTCAGCAAAGTGACAAGCTACAAGGCGCCCCTTATCAATTTCTTTTATTAGTGGTTCTTCTTGTTTACATATCGGTTTAGCAAATGGACAACGTGGATGGAATCTACAGCCGCTTGGCGGGTTAATTAGATTCGGTGGGTTCCCTGGGATTGAATAAAGCTTCTTAGTTTTAGCGCTTTCTATATCTGGAACTGACTTTATAAGAGCAAAAGCGTATGGATGTACTGGCTTATGATACATAGATATAACATCAGAAATCTCGACTATTTTACCAGCATACATTATAGCAACACGATCTGCAAGTTCAGCAATAATTGATAAGTCATGTGTGATGACTATTAATGACAAGTCGAATTGCTCCTTTAAGTCTCTCAAGAGATTAAGGATTTGTACTTGTATTGAAACATCCAAAGCTGTAGTAGGCTCGTCCGCAATTACCAATTCAGGATTACAAGCTAGGGCCATTGCAATCATAGCTCTCTGTCGCATCCCTCCACTAAACTCATGCGGATAGTCAAAAAGACGTGAAGGAGAAAGACCGACCATTTCAAATAGTTTTGACGCACGTTCTTCTGCCTCTTCTTTTGAAACGTCCTCATGAAGTTGAATAGCTTCTATAATTTGATCACCAACTGTAAATACTGGATTTAGTGCATTCATAGCGCCTTGAAAAATTATAGAAATTTTCTTCCAGCGTATTTTACGCATTTCATCCTCAGTTTTTTGAACCAAATCATCTCCATTAAAATATATATGACCATCTACAATCTTTCCTGGATGTGGTACTAATCGCATTATTGAATAAGCGGTTGTTGTCTTGCCACATCCAGATTCTCCAGCTAAACCTAAAGCTTCACCCTTCTTTAAGTCAAACGATACGTTGTCAACTGCTTTAACAACACCTGCTGTTGTAAAGAAATATGTCTTTAAATTTTTAACATTAAGCAAAGGATTTTCCATTTATGACCCTCCAACATTATCTTTCTTTAAGACGAGGATTCAAAATCTGATCTAAAGCATATCCTACGAATACGAATGATATCGAAAGCAGAGCAATACCAAGCCCAGGAAATATCACTGCCCACCATGCACCTCTAGCGAAAGCTCCAGACAATTCAGCATCCTGAAGCATTCTGCCCCAAGAAACAGCGTATGGATCGCCTAATCCTAAGAAACTTAAGCCAGCTTCAGCCAGTATTGCACCAGAGACACCAGTAGCTACTTGTGCAAATAGCAATGGAGTTACATTCGGAAGAATATGTCTGAAGATTATATATAAATCAGATGCCCCACTTGCTTTAGCTGCTTCAACGTAAGCTTTTGCCCTTTCTGCTAATACTTGTGATCGGATAAGACGTGCTGTTCCAGCCCATCCTAGAACCGCTATTACAATAATGATATTCCAGAAACTGGGTCTTAACACCGCTGCTAAGGCCAACATCAATGGTAATCCAGGAATTATTAGAATAAAGTCGACAATTCTCATTAACACTTCATCAAGCATGCCACCAAAGTATCCAGAAACTAAACCAACTACAACTCCAACAACTACAGCAAGAAACGTAGCTAGAATGCCAACTATTAATGAAACTCTTGTTCCCCAAACAAACTGGCTAAATAGATCTGCTCCTCTATCAGAGGTCCCCATTAATCCAAAATAGTGTCCTCGTACTTCTATTTCAACATTATCCATCCAAAGTTCTATAGTTCCCTTTTCAGTCGCTATTCTACCTGGATTAAATACAAAAGATATATTCAGCGTAACAATACCTCGCCTATAGAAAACACGACGTATAATGGACTTTATTATAAGGAAATTGTATTCTACCCATACACCATTCTCACTTTTCTGCAAATCAAATCCACGTGTTGTTCGTATACCACCAACGCCTGTATCAGCTACAGCATCTTCACCAGCTGGATAAAATGAAATATTACCACTAAATGCATTCTCATGTGTTATGGCTTGAAAGCCATGGATATCTATTCTTACTTTGAATTTTACTCTTACTTCTAAAGGATGATGATTGTGTGTCCAATTTATTTTTACAGCAGCCCATATCACAGGTCTATTATCCTTAGTTCCCACGTTTTGAGTTAAACTAGTATCATTTATAACAGCATAAAATGCTCCGCCTCTTTCATCATAACTGACATCATCTGAAAATCCAACAGTTATATTTTCATCAAATCCTGCAGTATAAGCACCCACATACCAATTTGTTTGCCCTTCAAAATATGGATCTGGAATTATCTGACCAGGAAGTATTGGGTCTGGGTCAAAGACAGCTGCCCATGTAGGTTGTGCATAGAAAGGTCCCACTTTGTTAAATCTGTCAGGATTATATGGAGAGATCAATGGTGCAAAGATAGCTAAAAATACGAAGAAAAGCAATACTATGAGCCCCGTCATACCAATTTTAGAACGCTTATATCTGGACCAAAATGATTTTAAACTTCGTTTGAAAGCTTTTCTGGATTCTTGAGAAACGAGCATACTCATCTGGAGATATACCTCCTAATTATATTACACTTTTTATCTAATCTTGAAGCGAGTTTTTATAGCTATTAACTTACTATCCGAGCATTTAGAATCGTGTTCATTTATATGGATATAAAAATTTCTTAAAACATTTCAAAGGGTTTGCCCGTTTTATTACTATTTTTATTACCACTTTACTTTTCCCATAAAAGGTTATTATGTTATTTATTAAATTTTTTTGTAAATAGATATTGACTTTTATTAGAATAATGTTTTAAGAACTTCTCCAAATCCTTTTATCATAAAGCCGAAAATATAGCCAATAAGCAAGAGTGGAAATACTAGCAATAATGTTGATATCAAGTGATTTAAGATAACGGCAATATAAAAAGTAGGTAAGTTTATGAGACCAAAGAAAATAGGAACTGACAATGCCAAAAGTGTAATAATGATATAGAAAAACGCAGTAGCAAAGAGTAAAGGTAAACCATCTTGAATTCTCTCAAGAAGAAGTACTGAGTACATCATTATAAAAATAGGTGCGAATAACATAAGAGTGTTTGCCATTTCATATGTAGTAAATCCAGCTTCACTTAACAACTTTATTGATGCGAGTATCGTACCATTCATAACACCTAAAATAACAATAATAAGCAAACGTTTAATCAGAGCTTTTCTTTTTTTATCTTTCACAATATTTCACCCCATTCACCGTTTCATCTCAGCACCAAGAAAAATATAATAACCAATAACCAAACTGAGAAAAAATAGGACAAAAATGCCGACAAAGGCTATTAAACCGCCTATTAAAGCAATTACATGATTAGAGTCATAAAAAGCTATCATTAACAGAGTACCTATAATTAATAAGAGTATGGGTACTATGAAAACTTTCTTGTTAAATTCTAATCTTAATCTACGCTTTTTTCTTAATGGAAACGATGGGGTTGACATATTTAAACACCCACTGTTGAATTTATTACCGTTATATTAGTTTCATTAAGAGAAGTAAAATGGAAATCCAGGAAAAGATACTTTCCCCACATTTTCATTCTAAGGTATAAGTATATGTACCAAGACCAGGAATTTCCATAAAATGCTTGTGTAAGCGTATTTAGGTCCTTATGGAAAGTTATATCAAAACGTAATGTCAAATTATAAGCCTTTGCTGGGGAAATTGGAATGTTAACACTTTTCCCTTTTCCAATACTACTAAGCTTTTGCCCATTTAAATATATATAATAATTAAATCCATA
>JAGGXT010000088.1 GCA_021162905.1 Candidatus Odinarchaeota archaeon
TATTAATTCCCTTGTTGAGATTAATTTTTTCATTATCGGAAAGAGTCTTCATAATAAGAATCATTAATTTAAATTTCGGATCATGGTTTCCTTCATTTTTCATTTCCTGTTTCCTTTATTTTTTACAAAATGACAGATTTTTTTCAGAGGGCAGATTTCACATTTGGGATTTTTAGGTATACATATTTCCCACCCAAGGTCGAGAAGTGCTAAAGTATATTCTCTGCTTTTATCCTTGGGAATGCACCTATTAGCCATGTTCCTTATGAGTTTATCATCCTGAGGGCGTTCCTTATTATGGGGAGAAATTCCGAATAGGCGTATAAAAATTCTTGCGACATTTTTATCAACGGCTACTATGTTATTCTTTCTGAAAAAAACCGACAAAACCATAGATGCTATATAATCTCCAATACCAGGTAGTTTTATAAGCGCCTTATAATTATCCAGTATGTGTTTTTCATCAGCTAAAGCTTTTCCCAATTTTATTAGAGTTTCAGCTCGTTTTCTTAACCCTAATGGATATATAACATTAGATACTTCTTTTAGATCTGCTTTAGCCAACTTTTCAGCTGTAGGATATTTCTCTACAAATTTCTTGTAGACATTTAATACAGCAGATCTTCTAGTCCTTTGCAGGAGAAGTTCCGCAATTATGAATTCATATAAACTGGTTGTATTACGCCACGGATAATTTCTCATTTCGTTGGTGCGATACCACCAATCAAGCAGGTCCTTCACGAAAGAACATATGTTTTCTTTATCCTTCCACTGCATGATTACATTCTCCTTCTTTTTTCAATGACTTCAGCAACATATGTATCCTGCATATACTTTAGTTAATGCATTTCTAAAGTTTACCACGGTCTCATGAGATGCCATTATCAAACTGGGTACCATTGTGGGTACCTTCATGTTGTGTTAATCATAATAGTATATAAAATTGTTCCTCAGCATACATACCATTTTTAGGCATTTTTACTAGTCCATACTTTTTGTAATACGTTAATGATTCCCTTTAAATCTGCAGCACCTTTATTTTTTCTGCGGCTTCGAATAAAGAGTGAAGAAGCATATCCTCTGTTACTTTTCTAACACCTCTCGATAAGATTTAGTGAGTAACCACCATGTGTTGTTCTTCTTTCTTCAGGTATCTTAATATATAGTGAATGTCTTAGAACATCCATAGTCCCCGTTATTACAGCGGTTCCAACCTCCAATCTAGGGATAAGTCCGAATATATAATCTCCTAAATCTTGAAACATTGATCTAAGATCTTTCAATTCTCTCGGGTCTGTGGCAAAAAACTCTCGTAACTGGCATGGAAACGGCCTCATTGTTTATTGAACTCGGACGTTAGGTAATCATAATAACTCCTATTCCGAGATGACGTCCGTATCTCAGCAGTCTTTTTATAACACTTGAAGTTACCGTTGATTTCTCCCTAGGAATTAGTACATGTGCCTCATCAAAGGAAATAATAAGTAGTGGTATGCGATTTCTTATTCTTTCATGAATTATTTCTTTAAGTGCAGCAGCTATGGCGACTCTCAAAACAGGTTCTGATACGTATTCAAAAAGTATATTTACTATTCGATGAGTTCTTAAAGTGTCATCCCAATTTAATCCTTCTCCAAATATATTAAAATCTTGCAAGAATGCATTAACCCTTGAGATTGTATTCTCTCTGATATCACGTCCTGCATTATAATCATCAGCAGCTTGATTTATGTAGTTCTCTAGTTCAATTGGAGAGAAGTACAAGTGATCGCCTACACATTTCAGCAAATCGGGCAAACCACTACTTGGCGATCGTTTTTTGAAAAGGAGTTGGAACATATTGCTCGATCATGTGTTCAAATTCATCCGGGCTTAAGTAATCTAATCTAGGTCTATAATTTTCTCCTAATCTGAGATTCAGACCACCTAATTTTTGAACAGCAGTTTCATATTCATTTAATATATCGAAATTTATCTGTGGGACTCCTAAGTCATACAGTAACTCTATTAATAGACCTCTGAAATACGATTTTCCCGTTCCTCCTACAATGATAATATGTCTGGTTAGGTTATTTACATCTATCGCGGCTGCTACCCGTGAAGTTCCTACTAAATAACCAAGTCTTAATGGATATTCAACATGCCCTATAAGAGCTCTAACAGTATACTCATCAGCACGATATACCTTAGCATCTGCTGGAGGTGGTTTTTATGGGACCCAATATCTGAAGATGGCCTTTTGAATTAATTCTATAAACATCTATTATCTCTCCTTCTGCAACAAGATATTGGCCGATTAGCTGGCCTCTAATATATTCTGGATAGACTGCTACCCCGTTTTCTCCTCCACGTCAAATACATGACTTGCAGCATATTTATTGCGTTCTCGGATGTTCACTATCCTCATTACTACTCCGTATTCGTAATTATCTTCCTTAAATTTAGCGACCACATATTCTAATGGTCTAACATTTGATGTTGTAAGCTTAATTTCCGCCTCATATATTGTTGGTTCCCTATCAGAAACGATCATGCCTATTTGTTCTCCCATCATTACATCTCATTATTTTTATAGAGGTTTATATGAATCGGATTCCATATACACCTAAGGAATCATTAAATATAAATTATGTTCTAAAAAGTAGTAACA
>JAGGXT010000066.1 GCA_021162905.1 Candidatus Odinarchaeota archaeon
AACTTCTTAGTAGATTTAGGTAGAAATCTTATATTAGTACTTATAGACCAATTTTTAACTTATACGACAATAAAACTAATGGTCAAGTTAGAGAACTCTCCAAAATTATTGTCACAATATAGAGAAATCGGAGTAAGCAGTACTTGCAAGGGTAAAATTGTTAACCCTGGGCTTACACAAATTGATATTCCATATAAATTCTGGCATTCATTGAGATACCTATATCATAGAAGTGTTAATGGTATAACTAATCCTACAAAGGCTATGATAAATATAGCGAAACTTACTGTAAAACTACATAATTTAGTAGGTGACAACGTAATTGTTTTTGTTCCTCTTGTAACAGAACAATTAGTAGTTGATAAAGAGACTGGAGAAGTAAAATGGTTAAATATGAATCATTTTGATTATATTGACAGCAAGGCTAATCAGAATTTTCCAGAAAGATTTATCCCATTAGGTGTGTATAGACGTACAACAATCGCATTTGGTGGTGTAACAGAGGATGGCAGCGTTGGTTTTCTTCCAATAGTGGAACTCATAGTTGAAAAAGGTGATAACTTAGTAATTGATGAAAAAGCTCTGAAAGCTATATTAGGAGAGACAAAAGTAAGGGCGATTAATGAAAACTTAGAGCGATACATTAAAAATGATGATAAAAGTGCTAGAATGAATTTAGAGAAACTAGGTATGCCAGAGTATCTAATTAAATTTTTTGAAGAAACCAAAATAACTGATATCACTAAAGTAACTTACGATGATTTTAGAAATTGGGGAATGTTGCATCTTAAACAGAAAAGCATCGTCATAGATGAAAATGAAGTAAAAATAGAAAAAATTGAAGATGTCATAAAGGTGGCGCTTAGAACAAATTATATTAACTATGATCCTAAAACAGGAAAAATGATTTCAAATAACGAAAACATTAGAATAATTTTCTCACAAAGTAATGAGTACTATGATGGTATAGTAGCGGTTCCTAAAAAATACGACGAGAGTATTATAGGTATTGATAAAAATAAGGATCCAAGCGGCAAACGGCTTTATGATGTAAGTAAAGATTTATTTGGAAAAGGTGGCAATAAGACTATTAAAAAGAAGTTTAATGAGAATTTATATAAAAACATGGATTTATATTTCAAAAGAGTTTATGGCGACAATAAACTAAGAATGGATAGTCTTGGTGGAATCTTAGGGAAATTATTCGATATGGAAATAGAGACAAAAGAGGGTAAAATTAACTTTAAAGGTGTACCCGATGCATTTCACTTATCATTACAAGCACAATATATTGATGCACCAATTTTAGCAACACAAGTTGGGATATATACGCTAAATGAGATAAACGCTCGCATAAAAGCATCTCTAGATAAGAAGCATCTTGGCTATAGCAAAAATAAATCTGCTCGAATTATTAAACTATTAAGAGTTTCCATTATTGAGGCTTATCGCTTGGCTTTGATGTATGGAAAAGATCCTAAAGAGATAATATTCTCTGTAAATGGGAAGAATAATGACGAAATTACACGTTTTACGTTACAAGAACTTTATGAGGCAAGAAATGAAATCTTTAGTACTAGTTTTACAGCAGTATCAGGAAGCAATGATGAAATAAGGATTCCTGATAAGATAACAATAAATGGAAAAACTGTTAATGGTATAGATTTCTTAAAATCAATAATGGGTGGATATAGTGATATAAAAATAACTGGACGTCTAGGAAAAGCAAAGACTGGCATTATTGAAATACCCTCTCTTGCAAATTCTGAGTTAGAAATAAGTAAGCCTGCGCTTTTTGACCTAGCAAATAAAATCACATACCCTCTTGTAACTACAACGAATCAGATAGTTAATGAACTCGAAATCAATATACACAGAATATATCCAGAAATTTTAGGATCATCCATAGAATATCATCCTACTATGGAAGCTATTAAAGTTTTATTTGATCTATTTGACTCAATTTCTTTAAAACGCAATGTTGCAGAGATTATTTACAAATATGAAATAATAATGTCGCACTTTATCAAACAAGCGTATGAAATAAAAAAGAAAATCGATAGCGAAAAAGATAAAGTAGTAAAAGAAAAACTCAAAGAACAATATATTTCTCTCTTAAAACAGAGCGAAAGTTGGATTAGCGATTTAAAAGATTTACTGCTCAGTAAAACTGAATATGTTAAGAATAAACCGGAAGTTAATTTGCTCATACAACTTACGCGAATATATCTCCTTGGAGAAAAAACTGCAAGACAGTTTACTAAAGGATTACAGAAAGCATTTGAGTTTAAAATTTTTGGAATTTTCTCAGTATACTTTGTTACTGCTTTTGCTATAACTTTACTGCAACATGACTCCAAACTTTATTTATCCATCACAACAGATAAAACGTTTTTAGAGTCCTTTGGAATACTACTTACAATTCTTAACCTTGTTATCTTTAACTGTGATCTAGACCATTTAGATAGTATTTTTAATGGAGACAAAAAACCTGAGACCTTAATAATAACCAATAATAATGAAGAAGTAGAAACTAGCGACAAACTATACAAAATCGAACAGGGTCTTCAATTTTTAGGAATATTTCTTGTAAGTTTAGGTATGTTTCTTAAATCCTTTGGCGCACCATTTTATATGGGCTTAGAACTAGTACATAAAATAGGAGAAATAATAGGACAGCATCTAGGAGAACAGGCAGAGTATGTATGGAATACAGTTGCAGGATTTGAGATTCCTCTTATAGGACAAACAGTATTTGAGTTTGTAGTAAATCTTGCACTTGGTGGATGGATGGATGCTGTTATTAACAACATAGTAGGCATGGTTCTATCATATATAGCTGATATGATAATGAATTATATAGCTAATTTCATAGGAGATATAACTGTGGACTTCTTACTCTACAATACTATTAATTAATCCGCCTTTGGTGAACACTTTTATTTTATTCTTTATTTCATAAATAATTAGGGGGTTGTACTATTAGGCGGTATAATTCTGAAAAATTTGTAATGAGTGAAAAAGTAAGGAAAATGATCTATATTGCAGAGAAACTTGTAAAAAACAAAGATTTAGTAGGTGCCTTACATTTCTATAATAGAGCTTATAGACTGTCACCTTACGATAAGGAAATAGAAAGTAAAATTCTTAGACTTATGAATATGATTTCCGAGAAAATAAAAAATAAACATGAAGGAAATGCAATTGAAATTAATGTTAAAAAATTACTAAGATATGCATCAGATCTAGAAAAAGATGGCGATATAGATGGAGCATCTTACTATTACAGTAGAGTGCTATATGTAGATCCTGAAAATAAAATCGCTTTAAGAAAAATACAAGAACTAAAGCAAATCTATTTCATAAGAAAACAAATGACTCTGGAAAATAAACAAAAGAAAAATCTGATAGGTATAAAGAAAGTTCAATGTTCTCCAGATGGTAAATACATCGCTTACGCTGGTTATCACTTATACCGTGATAACTTTAAAAATAAAATCATACAAGTAATAAACCTTAAAACAAAGAAGAATGTTATAAAGATAGATACTGAAGTGGCTTTTACGGATTTTACGTGGAGCCCAGATAGTAGATATATTGCTATTGCAACCGAAAATGGTGTACTTACAATTTTTGATCTTAAAAAGAAAAAATTTTCTAAGAAATTCGATATTTCTAAGCTAATTAAATATGTTTCCCCTATTAATGACCTTTGCTGGTCTGCTGATTACAGTAAAATTGCAATGTGGATCGAAGGTGGTTTTATTTTAATAAAAAATCCACTAAAAAGCAATTATACTTTTTATATTAAGAGATACCGTAATAATGTAGTCTCTGGTGTAAGTCTCCATCCAAATGGAAATTATCTGGCAGTTTGTGTAACTGCTGGATTATCCTCAGATGAAATCCCCTATGATCTTCTTCATATTTGGGACTTAAAGAGAAAACGTGTGATCGCAGTATTTGAGACTCATATCAATAATAAAATCGATCACTTTCTATGGTCTTCTGATGGTAAGCACTTAATCTATAACGAAGATAACTATATAGT
>JAGGXT010000002.1 GCA_021162905.1 Candidatus Odinarchaeota archaeon
GTTTTGATGTTAGGAGTGAAGGGTGAGAAGTTTGTTATGATAAGGCAAAGGGAAGAAGGGGACACAAAGGGGGAGGGATTATTATTCCGAAGGATAGGTTTAAGGAGTTTGTGGAGTTTCAAAGGAGTATTCAAAGCAAGATAGAAAAGAAATAAATAGGTGATGACCATGTGGGAAAAGATTCGAGAAGAAAACTTAAATGTAACGTTAGCTGAGTTATTGGCTGAATCAGGTCTTAAAGCAATAGGAGAAGTTATCATCAGGAGAAAAAAGCCAGATGTTCTCATAGACATTAACGGTATAAGGGTTATAATCGAGGGGAAGTATTTAGGAAAAAGAGGAGAACTGTATGAAAATGCATGTGGTAGGATAGATGATGGACTCTGTGATGTTGTTACGATGGTTGAATACAAAAATTTACCACTCGGAGAGCAAAAACAATTACAAATAGACCAGAAAGAGATCAAAGAAATTTTGAAAAAAGCAACCTATAATATCGGGTTTTTAACATACGTGGATAGAGTTGGATTAGAGAAGTGGGTTCCTGAGTTAATAAAAGAACCAGAATTTTACGAAAACATTGACTTCCAAGACTTAGTTGCATATTTGATGATAACCTACGATACCTTAATCGAAGAGAGTGTTTTGGACAGAGTAATAGAAAAAATGGAGGAGAAAATCTCCTCTTTTAGTAGTAGGGTAATAGCAGATGCTCCAAATATAGATAGACTAAAAGAGGTTTTAGAATTAAGGGGAGAAGGAAAAGATGAGGAATAAGAGGGATAAGCAGAAGATTATTGCAACTTCTGCAATATTGCTGATGGATGCTATGATATTTCAAGAGGTATTAGCTAGAAGGGAACCAAAAATCAAAACTCTTTCTTCTATAAGGGTGCAAGCGAATATAAAAATGGGTCTTGAAGATGCTTGGAGTGAAATTCTGGAGAAAAACTACCACCCGATATTTTGGATTGCCTTAAATATTTTGAAAGTGCTTCCAGCCTCTCCAAATGTAAATGCAGGTTTAAAGGATTTGATAGATACAGCTTATGATATAGCATCTTCACCAATCCTACTGAAACATGATTTATTCGGCAGAATATATCATAAGTTACTTCTTGGCAAACTGATAAAATATTACGCCACGCTTTACACTTCAATACCTGCGGCAAGGTTGTTAGCAAGGCTATTAATAAACCTCCCCGATAGTAGAGTAAAAATCCCATCAAAATTTGCGCCTTTAAAAGTCGTTGATTTTGCAGGTGGCTCTGGAACTCTTTTATCAGCAATATACAAGGAACTTGAAATGAAATATAGATTAGAAGCGGATAGCCTGAATATTGAAGATTTCCATAAGTATCTAATTGAAGAGGGACTTTGGGGTTTTGATGTATTGCAACATGCTACACATCTCATGATGACAACACTCTCTCTACATAATCTCTCACCTATCGAAAATTCAAGGATATACACATTAAAGCTTGGAGTTGAGAATAAAGAGCAATATTTAGGAAGCATAAATTTCTTGAAATCTCCTTATTTGAAGGCTACAGAACTTTTAGGAGGGGGGAAAGTGGGCCCTGTTAGGTTATCAACGGATGAAAAAGAGATAACAGGGGTTAAGTTACCCGATTTTCATATCTGTGTGATGAACCCGCCATTTACAAGGAGTGTAGGTGGAAACTTACTTTTTGGAGGGTTACCCCGCAGTGAAAGAAAAATTTTGCAGAGAAAATTGAGTGATTTACTACAAGAAAAAGGATTAACTGGCATTGGACAGGCAGGCTTAGGTGCCGTTTTTGTGTTCTTAGCAAATGAGTATCTCAGAGTGGGGGGTAGGTTGGGGTTAGTTTTGCCCAAAGCCGTTTTAACAGGGGTATCTTGGAGAAAAGTTAGAGAACTTCTTAAGGATTCTTATCATATTGAATTTATAATTTCCAGTTTTGAAGGGCCCAACGATTGGAATTTTAGCGAAAATACGGATTTAAGCGAGATATTATTGGTTGCGAGGAAGCTAAATGAGAAGAAAGAGCACAATTATACAATTTTTGTAAATTTTTGGAAAAAACCTCGGAATGAGAGAGAATCTATATCAGTGGGTTCACAACTCCTCGAAATTTATAATAATCCTAAACTTTTCGATGTAAGCAATTCAAATGCAACGGCGGTTTCAATAAGATTGCGTGGAAAAAAAGTAGGAGAAGCCCATTCGGTTGTACTTGATGAGCCTAATTTTGGTCACTTTACTATGTTTGCTCAAACTGAACTTAATCGTATAGTAGCTCTTCTCAGGCAGGGAGTTCTCTATTTACCTAAAGAGGGTATAGTAAAGAATATCCCGATATCTGCTTTGTCAAAATTCATTGAAGATATAGGTCCTGATAGAAGGCAAGTGCATGATGCATTCCAAATTGAAAGAACTGGCATTTATAAAGCATTTTGGGGCTTTGACTCTGATAAAATGTTAAGTGTAAAACAAAACCCGAATACCCATCTTAATCCAAAAATAGGGAAAGCTGAAACAGCGAGGCAATTATGGAGAAAAAGTGGTAAGTTGTTAATAGTTGAAAGAGCTTGGCTTCCCACTTATAGGCTTCTTTCAGTTATAGTAAATGAGAACGTTTTATCAAATGTGTGGTGGCCTGTGATTATAAAAAATGAAGAAGATGCTAAGATTATAGCATTGTGGCTAAATTCTACCTATGGATCATTATTGTTTATATCAACAACAGAAGTCACAAGAGGCCCATGGATTGGGATCAAGAAGGATTCTCTATATGGCCTCCCGATTATCAATTTACATAAACTCAGTGAAAAGCAAAAACACGAACTTATTAGGCTTTACGATAGAGTATCTAATAAGACTCTTAAGCCATTTCCAGATGAATTCTCTAATCCAGAAGTAAGGAAGGAAATAGATAATGGTATTAACGAAATCCTTGACATAGAATACGATTTATCAGATGTTTATGAGATGTTGTCCAGAGACCCTATGATAACAGGTTCTACTCTTGAATAAGGAAAAAAAATTATGGTCTTCTCATTAATCTTTTCCAATCCACCACAACCACTATAACCCCTGCGATTAATGCCGATGCTATTTCTTGGACGAGAAACATCTCTGAACTTAGAACTATCCCATAAGAGCCAAATAAAACAAGCGTGTTATGCGGAACGGCTATCGCTTCAAAAATCAATAGATATACTGCGAAGAAATCACAGCATAGAATAAACAA
>JAGGXT010000147.1 GCA_021162905.1 Candidatus Odinarchaeota archaeon
ACTGATTTTACATAAGGTTTTACAATTTCCTTTATTTTGAGAGCATCCTTATATGTGAATGGATTTTGATTCTTAAGTTTTGAATCAAGAACATTTTCATTCTCATATTTTTGCAAGTAATATACTTTCGCTCCTTTAATCATTTGAGCTATTTTCTTAAAGTCGTTAATTGAAAGAAGAGGATGTAATGTAGTTCTAAATTCATATTCTATACCACTATTCATAACCATTGATATTGATTCTCTAATGAGGCTTATATCTAAATTTAGTACTCCCGTGACAATTGGATATTTCTCAAACGGCGCTTTGATATCCATTGCTAGATAATCTACCAGCTTTTCATTAATTACTTTCTTTAAGAATTTAGGATTGGATCCGTTTGTTTCAAGTTGAACAAGATAGCCAAGATTTTTCACTTTTCTCATAAACTCTAATAATTGCTCGCCATGAATTGTTGGTTCTCCTCCAGTTATACTTAATGCATCCAGTAGCCCCTTTCTCTTTTTAAGATATTCCAAGATCTCTTTCTCGTCATAAAGCTTCTTAGGGAAATGTTCTGGGATAACTAACTGATAGTTCTGGCAAAATGGACACCTAAAGTTACAACCAAGGGTAAATACAACAGCACTTACTTTGTCTGGATATTCTATTAAGCTACTGCGCTGAAATCCCCCAAATTTCATCTTGATACTTCCCTTATCTTATTTTCAAATAAATGAAAAATAGTAAAATGGTTACACATATTTTTGAGAAGTCTCCGACGGTCTGAGAAGTGTAAATAATTTGTCATAGGTAACTCTATCTTTGAATTCTTCCTGTTTACCGTCATTCCATTGTTGCACGGGTCTTAAATAGCCTACTACCCTACTATAGACTTCACATTCAACTTTCATTCCTAACTCTTCTTCACATTTTGGACAGTAGTAATGCTTACCCGATAGATATCCGTGTACTGGGCATACACTGAATGTTGGAGTTATTGTAAAGTATGGTAACCTATAATTATGAGTGATTTTCTTAACTAAATCGCGAACAGCCTTCCACGACGGGGCTCTCTCACCTAGATATATGTGTAAAACAGTACCACCAGTGTATTTTGTTTGTAATTCATCTTGTAAATCTAAAACTTCAAATATGTCATCCGTGTAGTTAACAGGAAGCCATGTCGAGTTTGTGTAGTATGGAGCAGCTCCTCTTTCTCGTACAGCTTTTTCATTAGCTACAATTATATCTGGATATTTCTTTTTATCTATTTTCGCTAAGCGATAAGACGTACCCTCTGCAGGAGTAGCTTCTAAATTATAAAGATTATTTGTTTCTATTTGAAATTCTCTTATTCTTTCAAGCATATGATCCATAACTTTTAATGCAAATTTTAAACCTTCTTTGTCTCCAATAGTGACTCCCATAAAGTTTAATAAAGCCTCATTCATACCTATTAAACCTATTGTTGAGAAATGATTAGCCCAATATTTTCCATACATTTGTTTGACTGATCTTAAATAGTACTTTGAATATGGATAGAGTCCCATTTCGGTATACTTTTCAATAACTTTTCTCTTTAATTCAAGACTATCTCTTGCCAATTCCATTAAATGATCCAACCTTTCAAAGAAATCATCATCATCTTTCGCCAAATATCCTATTCTCGGCATATTAATCGTAACAACACCAACACTTCCCGTTAATGGATTGGCTCCAAATAACCCCCCACCTCTACGGTAAAGTTCTCTGTTATCTAAACGTAAATGGCAGCACATAGACCTAACATCTTCAGGATTCATATCAGAATTTATAAAGTTAGCAAAATATGGAATTCCGTATTTTGCAGTCATTTCCCATATAGGTCTGAATTTCTCACTCTCCCAGTCAAAGTCCTTAGTTATATTTATTGTCGGAATCGGAAATGTGAAAACTCTTCCCTTTGCATCTCCTTCCATCATTACTTCAGCAAATGCTCTATTTATAATCTCCATTTCTTCAATGAAATCAGAGTATGTTTCATTCATTTCCATTCCGCCGATAATTACTGGCTCATTTGCCATGAACCTTGGAGGTTGCAAATCTATTGTTATATTTGTAAATGGTGTTTGCCCACCAACTCTTGTTGGTACATTCATATTGTATAGAAATTCTTGCATAGCTTGTTTTACTTCGTTGTATGATAGATTGTCGTATCTTATGAATGGAGCTAAATATGTATCAAAGTTTGATATCGCTTGAGCTCCGGCAGCTTCACCTTGTAGTGTATAAAATAAATTAACAAGCTGACCTAATGCAACTCTGAAATGTTTTGGTGGTCTAGATTCAATTTTTCCCCTTGCCCCTCTAAATCCAACTTTAAGAAAATCACGTAAATCCCAACCTACGCAATATGCAGAAAGCATACCTAAATCATGAATATGAAAGTCACCGTCTATATGTGCGTGTGCAACATCTTCTGGATAGATTTCTGTTAGCCAGAATCTAGCAATTATTGAGGAAGAAATATGGAAATTTAATCCCTGAAGAGAATAACCCATGTTAGAGTTTTCTCTGACACGCCAATCTAACCGATTAAGGTAAGAGTTAACAAGCTTTGTGACGTCAACATTTTTAGTATTATTTATTTTTTCTTTTTTTTCAGTAAGAGTTTCCATAAATGTTCACCTTAGTGAGAGGATATAGTATAGCAAAATACTTATTGCTCTCCTAATACAATTATCAGAAGTGGTAAGTAATCAACTTTTGCCATTGCTCTCACCATATGAGAATCAAAGATAATGTAACTATACAATATCCTTCAAAACGAGAGTGTTAGGTATCATCGCTTTATTAATAAGTTACAAAAGGCTTAAAATGAAGGTATATGTTTATTAAACCGACAAAAATCAGATCTATAATAATAACTTTAATTTTATATCATACTCCAAGCACTAAAATTTTATAATAGAATTTTATATTCTTCCCTCATCAGGAGGTTAATGATAATGCCAATAAAATGCGTATTGCTTGATCTTGATCAGACATTAGCCTCTCCCTCTCAAGGTTATAAGTTTCAGGATCTTATACTGGAAGGATATTCTAAAACACTATCTCGAAGGTTTAATGTACCAGTAGAGAAAGTTGTTAATGTAGTAGTAAGCGTTGTTATGGAGGCAAAGGCAAGCCCTACAATAAATACAACTTTGGCGGAAAAAATGTTTTATGGATTTGCGAAGAGCCTAGGTGTAACAATAATTGATATTTTAGATGCAACTGATGAATATTATTTTAATGAATTTCCTAAATTAAAAGAAGGATATAGGCGGACTCCTGGAGCTTATGAAACAGTAAATGCGCTTTTTGAAAAAGATTATCGGGTTGCTATAGCAACAGACCCGCTAATTCGGCTTTTTGGAGTAATTTTAAGATTAAAATGGATAGGTCTTGATAAGTTTCCATACTGTCACCTGTCCAGCGCTGATACAAGTCATGCAGCAAAACCTCATCCGTATTTCTTTAAAGAGATTGTTGAGAAATGTGGATGTAAGGTTGAAGAAAGTGTTATGGTTGGTGATTTAATAGATAATGATATAGTAGGAGCTAAAAAGGCAGGGTTAAAAACTATATTATTTGTTCATGATGTCAATAAGGATATTATTCACAAGAGGTTATCATCCGAGGAAAAACCAGATTTTATAATTCACAAGCTTCCTGAATTACTTGAAATATTAGAAAAAATATAGATCTTTTCCACTACTCTTCTACAAGCATTTTTATCAAATCTTTAATGATTTTTCTCATCTCATCTGATTGATCTTTATATAATGTATATGTATC
>JAGGXT010000371.1 GCA_021162905.1 Candidatus Odinarchaeota archaeon
TGGAGAGTCCATAGGAAGAGTCTTTAAGGAGCTGTAATTAACTGGTTACAAACAAGCAAAAGCTACTTAGTGCTCTTATGTAAATAATAGATTTATCTAACTAATTTTATCCTCTATGGACTCTAGAAAACTAAATGAATATATCCATTTTCCGTCTTTGTATTCTGCATTAAATTTCACTGGGAATGATGGAATTCCAATGTTTTTATTGAGTAGGAAATACAATAATGAGATCATTGGAAATGGAAGATGGGCCCACGAATCATCATTTCTAATTTTTTCATCTATATAGTTACTGCTTTCTTCTTCAATCATTTCAATTGTTAGATTACTACCTTTTGCATCAATATTAATCGAGGATACTGGAAGCAAGCACTGTTTGCAAGCAGAAATTGTATAGTCTATTATGCCACTTAATGTTTTTTCCTCACACGGTTTTATAGCACCCATCTTAACTAGTAGATCATAAAGTGTTTTTCCCATATCTCTCATAGCTGATATAAAGGCAAGACCTAAAAATCTTCGAACAGTTTTCCAACCTGATAGAATGTACGCAAATAGCCCATTTAAGTTACTTATCGGAATATATTGATTCCTATTACTTATTATCTATCACCGAGTTTTTATCGAATACAATTAAGCCTCTTTTCAACTGTAAAATTCTGAGATTTTAAATTTTATGAATAACAACGCTAGCAAGCCTTTTTTTGTCTTCAAGTGTTTTCATTATTGTATTTGTTACTACAACCTCAATACCCAGCTCACTTTCAATTTCTTCTTTCAGGTGAGCATCTATGTTATCGATTACAAAAACATCAAGAAAATCCGAATATAATCTTGCAACGCCCTTGGCTGAAACCTCATGCCCCAAGCTCTTTAAAAGTCTATCCGCTGGGCCTTTAATTGTTTTTCCACCAATTATTGGACTAATTGCAACTTTTTTCGCTTTTGAGCTTATGATTGCCTCTCTAATTCCCTTTACAGACAAAATAGGTGCGATGCTCACAATTGGATTGCTAGGTGCTATTATTATCCCATCAGCTTCTTCTATTGCTTCAATAACACCGGGTGCAGGTTTTGCATTCTCTATTCCCTCAAACTTCACCTCGTAGACCTCAACTTGATATTTATGCTTCACAAAATATTCTTCAAAAGCCAACTCGCCCATCTCAGTAATCAGTTTGGTCCTAACAAAAGCATTTGTCATGGGTATAATCTTTGTTTTTACGCCCCATGCTTTTCTTATGTTATCCGTTATCTCTGCAAGAGTATATCCATTTTTCAATAAATATGTTCTATGAATATGAGTTGCAAGGTCTTTGTCTCCAAGCTTGAACCATGTTTCATGACCGTATTTGGCCAATATTGATTGGCAATTAAATGTTTCATCCTCAAATCCCCATCCTTGCTTTTTATTCACAACGCCAGCTAATGTGTAAATAACAATATCAACATCGGGAGATACATAAAGACCGTAAAATTCATCGTCATCGCCAGTGTTAACAATCGCTGTTACGCTTTCTGGATCAACAACATTTACCAACCCTTCCAAAAATCTGGCAGCTCCGACTCCACCACAAAGAACTACATATTTTTTCATTCTATCCACCTTGCAATCTCGTTAATTGATTTTCTGGGTGGAGGTGGTGGAGCATTTTCATAGTAACCTACTTCCAATATAGCTTGTGGCTCCCAGTTCTCTGGAATTCCTAAAACTTTTTTAACTATATCGGGGGCAAAAAGTGGTGCGCATCTCCAACAAACTCCCAAACCAAGCGTGTGTGCCATTAAAAGTATATTTTGTATTGCTAACGCAACACTTTGTATTGCCATTGTTCTTTCTGCATTATTTCTAAACTCATCTGGATATTTATCCATTTCTTCCATTGTCATGCATACGAGGATTAGGACCGGAGCACTTATAAAACGTTTAATCGAGCTCTCTACTTTTGTTTTAATAAAGTCTTCTGGAAGCCCGTTTCTTTCCAAATCTTCTTTTAATTTTCTGGCCATCGCATATGCGAGTTCTTCTTTAGTTTTTTGATTCATAATCACCACAAAACGCCATGGTTGTCTATTATGTGCAGATGGGGCCCATCTTGCAGCCTCCAGCAGTTTCTCAATAATTTCTCGCTCAACTGGCTTATTTAGGAAAACACGAATAGTTCTTCGGCTCTTTATAATTTCGAGCAGTTTTTCACTATTTCCGTGAATATTATTCATTATATTCACCAGACATATTCATCAAACAAAATCATAATGATTATTATCATGAGTTCTTTTTAACTTTAGGATTTCTATATAGTAAAAGTTATTTCTTTTTATATCCATTCAACTAAAAAATTCTGTAACATAGATGGGTGGTTATTGATGACCATTCCTACGTTGGAGAAGAGTGATCATGAAATAGGTAATGAGGTTGCAAAAATATTATCTGACCTCATAAGGATAGATACCTCAAATCCTCCCGGGAATGAGACAAAAGCCGCTGAATATCTATACAAACTGCTGGAAAAAGAGGGAATTGAAGGAGAAATCGTAGAGAGCGCAGAGAATAGAGGAAACCTTATAGTGAAGTTACAAGGGAAAAATCCAGGAAAGAACATTATGTTACTAAGTCACTTAGATGTTGTTCCTGCAAATCCAAATGATTGGAAAGTTCATCCATTTAGCGGAGAAATAAAGGACGGTTTTGTTTGGGGAAGAGGTGCTATTGACTGTAAAGGACTTGTAGCAATTCAAGTTTGGGCACTGTTAGAACTTGTAAGAAATGGTTATCAAAGAGAACATGGAGATATAATATTTGTTGCATCTGCTGATGAGGAAAGAGGATCTACCTATGGTGTTAAATGGCTTGTAGAGAATAGACCAGAGATTCTCAAAGTAGATTACCTTATTACAGAGGGGGGAGGTTTTTGCATTCCAATTAATGGAAAAAATAAATACTTTATTGAAGTAGCCCAGAAAAACGTGTGCTGGTTAAAATTAAAAGTTAAAGGAAGACCTGGACATGGCTCTTTACCAGGATTAGAGGAAACTTCTATCGTTAAAGCTTCCAAAATTGTTGAGAAACTTTACAAATATAAAACGCCGATAGAGTTTCATAAGATAACGAGAACTATGATGTATGAAATGTTAGAGAAAAAAGGACTTATAAGAAGGCTTTTGATGTTTAAACCGCTTACGGATAGAATTTTAAGAGCTTATTACAAGAGAGATCCGGGGACTGCTGCCTTTTTAAATGGAATTCTGAGAGATACTATTACACCAACCATAATCAAAGGTGGTTATAAAGAGAATGTGATCCCCGAAGAAACTGAAATAACCATAGACTCTAGGTTGCTTCCTGGTAAGGAGTATAAGGACCTAATAAATCATCTTAAAAAGGCTTTGGGAGAAAAAATATTTTCACAGATTGAAATAGAAAAGGTTGTGGTTGGTATAGGCTCGTACTTTTCTGAATATGAGGGTAACATTTTTTACAATACTATTGCAACAATAATGAAAGAGTTGGATCCAAAGTCTAAGCTGGTCCCTCTTTTGATAACTGGTGGAACAGACAGCCGATTCTTTAGGGCTCATGGAACAACAGCATTTGGCTTTCAACCACTATTTCCAGATATTTCTGTAAGTGAAGTTTTTAAGATGATTCATGGAATCGATGAAAGAATCTCTATAAGAAGCTTAGTACTCGGTGCAAAGTTTATGTATAAACTATTAACAAGCATTTGAGATATAGTGATAATTGCTAGAAGAAGTCTTACCTATGTATAGATAGTAATCACTTTAAAGAGCAGAATACTCTGGATCGGAGAAAAAGCGACACTTACTTTAAGCAAAAAGTGAATATAATATCATCTTAGTGGTATCCTTAAAGGTGGAAGGAATGAGAAAAGTAATAAAATTAGAGGTTGCAGAGGCGGATAATAGAGATGTTGATGAGGAAATAGTTAGAATATATAGACCAGCTAGAAGAGTAATAGGGATAACTAATGAGGAAATGCTCAAGCAGCCACTAGTTACTATTAAGAATCCGAAAAATAATAGAATGGTAACCGTAAGAACCAGCGTAGCTCTTGATTCACAAAAAGATTCAACTAAAATATTCATGAACTGGATGATAAGAGCAAAGTTGGGTGTTGAAATAGATGATACTGTAATTGTTAGTAAGGCCTCAAATTATGAAAATTTAAAGTATAAGCTTTCTCACCTTGGAGATTCTTTCTTCTTTGGTATAATTTTTGCGCTGGTTATTATCGGATCAGACTTCTTCAGATACATAGCTGCGTTGCTGATAGCAGATGCACCATCAACACTCATTACGTTATTAGGTGATTTTGTTTCCTTATTGATATGGTTATCCGTATTTCTTATAACTAGAAAAATTAAAACATGAGCTTTTTATTTATTCGCTCTCATCAATTTCTCTTATTAATGGCTTTTTAGTACCTTTATCTATCATGGATAGAAGACTTGCTCCCTCTTTTTTCTTGGGTTTTTCCTCTTCACCTCTCTTTTTCTCTTCCTCAGAGATCTCTTTTATTAATGATACTTCCTCTACTCTTCCTTTCTCATCTTCGATTATTATTTTCGCTCCGGGATATTGCTGCTGAAGTTGGGATTTTAGTGCGCTCTTATCTACATTGCCAAATGCCTTAACTCTAACTATTGGTTTGTCGCCAGAATAAGTAACTTGAACCGAGTAACCAGTACTTCCTTCAAACCCCTCTTCAAATCCCTTTTCAAAAATGGATTCTATGTCTGAAAAGAAGTCCCCCATAATAGCCTCAAATAAGCTTCTTGGTCTTTTCTTTTTAGTCATACTCATCACCTTTACATAAATTTGTTTCCATAGTAAATTTAATTTTTCCCTTTTATGTAATTATATAAAATTGATATCTGAAAATGTTAAATGACCGAAATCGGGCACAAATTTTTATTTAAGGAGGATATTGTAGTTTGAACTAAGACCAGTGGTGATAAAATGGGCCAAAGTTTGTTAGTTTTTGGTGGAACAATTGTTACCATGAATCCAAAGCGTGATATATTAGAGGATGGAGCTATTTATATTGAGGGAGATAGAATTAAAGCCATAGGAAATTCAAAGGATATTAGAAGAGAATATAGTGCTGATATCGAAATTAATGCTAAGGGAAAGATTGTAATTCCTGGTTTGGTAAATGCACATACACATTCCGCTCAAACTCTACTCAGAGGATTAGGAGATGACATGAACCTTTTTGAATGGCTAACAAAAATAATTTATCCAATAGCTAAAAATCTAACGCCGGAGTATGTCCATATAGGCTCTAAAGTTGCATTCATGGAAATGGTGCATTTTGGAGTAACTACTGTGATTGATAATCATAAAGACTTATCTAGCAAGGAAGCTGTAATTAAAGTTGCCAATGCAGCTCAAGAAGTAGGGATTCGTGCAGTTATTGCAAGAGGTGTAAGGGATTGGGTACCACGATGCGAAAAATGGGAAATCCCACGCTTTACAGTCCCGTATACACTTGAAGAGGAGATGAAAATTACGAGAGATCTTATCGAAATGTACAATGGAAAAAATGAGCTTGTGACTATTATTCCAGGCCCAGTTGCAACATTTACATCATCTGAAGATCTTTTAGTAAAAACAAATAAACTTGCGTTGGAATATGATGTACCATGGCATATGCACATAGCTGAAACTCAAGGCTCTGTCAAAGCGTGTTTGGAGGATAACGGCAAAAGAGAAGTCGAGTGGCTTTATGATTTGGGAATCTTAGGCCCTCAATCGCAAATAGTACATGCCGTTTGGCTTGACGAAAAGGAAATCGATTATTTAGCAGAGACAGGAGCTCATGTGATTTATTGTCCTATGAGCAATATGTTTCTGGGATCTGGAATCGCTCCGATTATTAAGATGATCGAAAAAGGAATAAATATAGCAATAGGAACCGATGGCTCAGCAAGTAATAACAATCAAGATTTATTTGCTACAATGAAAGTGGGTGCACTGTTGCAAAAGGTGCATCATCTACAATCCACAATAATCTCAGCCGAACATGTATTTGAAATGGCAACAATAAATGCAGCAAAAGCCATGGGATGGGAAAAAGAGATAGGATCTATAGAAATTGGAAAAAAGGCAGATATTGTCATAATTGATACAAATAAACCAGAACTAACACCTGTGAGAAATCCGATCTCCAGTATAATTTATGCGGGCGTTGCGACTGATGTAGACACTGTGATTATTAATGGAAAAATTGTACTTCAGAATGGAAAGCTGCTAACAGTAGATGAAGATAAAATACTAGAGGACGCGAAAAATAAAATAAAGGAACTATACAAAAAGGCTGGGATATAATAGGAAGGAATGAGGTAACAATACCAATTATATGAACGACTAATATCGTTAGGTCTTTTTCTCTTTCTTTACTAAATAATCTTCAAGTTTTACATCCTTCCATGACACTCTTTCGAATTCGCTAGCCCTATCCAGCGGCTTTGTTGCATCAATTCCCATTTTAGCTGTAACTCCATTCTTGCTTGTCCTATCCAAAGGATGCCCAAATGCACCAGGGATTATGAAAATATCTTTATCAGCTTGCACTCTTGTTGCAATAGCCCACAGGACATCTTTAGGGTCAAAGATATCAACATCATCATCTACTACTATTACGTGTTTGATATTAATGTGACTCGTCAATGCTGCAAGAATAACATTTCTCTGAAGACCCTCAATCTTCTTTTTAACAGAGATTATCGCATGAAACCCCGCACTATACGGAGGAATATGTACAGCTTTTACATTCGGATCTACTTGCTTAACCAGTTTGTATAAAACGGGCTCCCTAGAAACCACGTTTCCTAATATTAAATGCTCCATTGAAGCACCAACAATTGTCCGATAGATAGGCGATTTTCTCATAGTTATTGCTGAAACTTCAACTACGGGGTGCCCATGCCCAACTCCATAATATCCAGTAAATTCTGCAAATGGTCCCTCATCCTCTCTTACTTTAGGCAGAATCTTTCCTTCTATAACTATCTCTGCATGAGCTGGCACCATAATATCGACAGTTTCACATCTAACCATCTCGATTGGCTTGCCTCTCAATGCACCTGCCAACTCAATTTCATCATATGGAATCTTTGCAGCCGCAGCCAATTCAATTGCAGGATCTACCCCAATAACAATAGCAACTTCTAGGGGCTCATTACGTGACTCAGCTTTCTCATACCATATTCCAATATCTCTCCACGGGTCGATATGAAAACCTATCTTTCTGGGACCTTTTACCTCCATTCTGTGGTATGACAAATTCTGCCTGCCGTTATCTGGATCTCTTGAAAAAGCAATCCCTGCCGTTATAAAATGACCACTATCCTTTAACGCATGAACGGGTATAGGAAGGAGTTTAAGTAAATCTATTTTCTCTGGATCTAAAATTTTAACTTCTTTTACAGGAGCTGAGGATACAATAGTAGGTTTAATTGGATTGTCCATAGCATCAGTAATCTTTTGCAAAATGTCTTCCTTCCTCTCTACATTTAAAGCAATTCTTATGTGCTCCATTGTGCTTAACAAATTTGTCACAACTGGAATATCATATCCCTTCACATTTTTAAAAAGAACAGTCTTCCCATATTCCGTCTCTATTTTCCTTGCAACCGAAGATAATTCTAAATTGATATCCACGTCCTTTTCAATCTCAATAATTAGATTATTAGCCCTAATATTCTCAAGATATGATCTTAAATCATAGTTTTTATCCATACTAACACCAACCATAGATCACTATGTTAAATTATGGATATAAAAAATATTTACTTAAGTTTTCAAAAATAACCATTGCCAGTGTGAACCTTATGAATAATTCCCCTAATACATCCTAAATCTTCTCATAAAGAAATTCTTTAACCAATTACGATCATTCTTTCATTTCTATTTGTGACAAAATTATTTCTATATTTACTAATAATTTTTCTAAAAAAATCCCGTGAA
>JAGGXT010000095.1 GCA_021162905.1 Candidatus Odinarchaeota archaeon
ATTTTAAGAATATTTTCGAGAGCGAAAGTCTTTAATAATTAATGTCAAATAAAGTATATATCATTCATCTCATAGATCGTGGATCACTTAACTTATTGGTTTAAGCAGAATTAACTCATAAGAGTAAACGGAGGATACTCTGATGTACCTCTCTATTGAATTATTAGAATTTAATGAGTTGATTAATTTCCTGTCTCAAGCTCCAGAGTATATACTTCTTGTTATCCAAATTTTAATTATTCTGTTCATAGTTTTCATCATAGATAGAATCGCAACGAGATACATACGAAGGTTTGGCCGAAAATTTGAGCTGGTTCCCGATGTAATAAACGGGTTAGTTCTGATTGTAAGATTTTTTATAATATTAGCGGGGCTATCTGCAGTAATGGCTCTTGGCGGCATTCCCTCTGAAATCTTTATCTCGTTATCTGCCATAGCAGGTGCTGCTATAGGTTTCGCCTCTACTAGGACCATTGGTAATTTCATCTCTGGGCTATATGTTCTCGTAAGTAGACCATTCAGAATAGGCGATTATGTTCGTATCAAAGATATTGAAGGTATCGTTAAAGAAATAACAATTAATTACACGAAAATATTAACTGCTGATGGAAAAATTGTCTTAATATCGAATCAAGAGGTTTTAAACTCAATGATCACAAACTATTCTCGAAGTGATGGGACTTACATGTACAGCTTGAACTTATCGTTTGATATCTCTCTAACAAAAGATGAGATCGAACAAATTATCGAGACCGTCATCGAGAGATTCAAGGATAAGGTCAAGGATGCTAAATATTCCATAATTGAGCTAACCAGGCTTGAAAGAAAATATCGGTTGCTTTTAATCTTTGATGAGGCAGAAGATATGTTTACAATTCCTTACGAGTTCCTATCTGAAATAACTAAGGAGTTCGATAAACTGAAAGCTCGAAAGGCTCAGAAATAGAGTTAGATAATTCGCTCTTAACTTAAATGACTAACTATTTAAAAAGATGGCACAAAAAATATTTGGAGGAAAAATGATGAAGAATGGAGCGGCACTTTACATCTCAGACAATTACGCCCTCTATAAAGAAGGAAAATCACCCAAACTTTTCTTCATATTAATCGCTTTCTTCTTAGTTATTGGTTTTTCAATCATGTTTATTTGCTAACTAGATATAAGGGCTATCTTCTTAGCAGTATCGATTTAGAGGTACATAAAGATTTCTTAAGGCTACCGATCGAGAAAAGTTTAAAATCCTGGTTCTTTGCTTTTGTTGGAGTAGTTATTATCATTTTTACTTACGCTGTCTGGCATATTACTAATGGGTTTAAATTGATTATAGATTTTCTAGTAGTTTCGCTTATTAATCTTATTATCATGATACTCATGATAATATCCAGTGCAATTATTACGATGCTCAACTTTACTGATACAAAGTATATTGTCTTCTTCGAACATGATATACTCTTCGTTGGGAAAAACTGGATACTTAAACTTCCAAAAAATCTAATTAAGGAGTTTTATTTAGTAAAGTCGATAGGCATGAGAGTTGGGTTAGTTGGAGTCACCCTTTTTTACACGCTAAGGGTTAACATAAATAACAAAGAATATAATTTGTGGCACAATTATACTTTACCTCAAAATATTGTGGAGGTTATTTCAAAGCACATTCCAATAAGGGGAGTAAAGCGATATCATTATAAGCATTACTTTGATGAATATTGGGCAGATATTTCTGAAATAGTAGAATGAAGAAAGTAAATTGTTTTCTTTTCATCAAAAAACTATAGAAGACATAGGATTATGGTTTATAGCGACATATTTTAACAAAATATAGTTCCCCATTACAAAGTTTGCTGATTGCATCCTTAACCCTTATTGATTGCGATATTGCTACTCTGGTGCCTATCTTCTCTAAAAGTTCAAGAGCCCTAATACTTAATGATGATGCTACAACAACTTTAACACCAAGTCTCTTTATCAAGTTTATAAGTAGCTCATCACTTTCAAGCCTATGTATATTTACCTCATCAGGTTCTCCATTCTTTATACTAACAAATGTGTATGTTGGTGAACTAGCCCAGTGAGGGTATATTTTTGCGTTAAGCCCGCCTGGTTCATAAGTAGGTAGGAGAATTTTAGTATTTAGACATATCCCTGACATGGTATCACCATAATCCACGTCTTCTCCTTCTGTTTCTCCTCCCCCAAATAAATCCTCTATATGGAAACATTGAATATATTGGATATCGAATAGTGGGTATCGGTATTGTAGGCGGTATTGTAGGCGGATATCGAATAGCTGATGTAGGTGTAGTAGGTGCCATATATCTTTCTTGGCTTTTTGGTGTGAAATTTGGGCATGCGGGTCCTTCAGGATCTACGGGAATTCCAAAACGGGTACATACACCATTAACAAAGTTTATGCAATCTTTATGTTTAGCAAGCATAAAACATACCTCATTATGTGCATTATCACAAAAATATTTAAAGTTATTGATTATCTTGACACAAGATTTATATCACTATGATATAAAATATAATCACATGAAAGAAGAAAAAGTTGTCATTTCATCCATCCGAATTAGTAAACTATTAGCTAAAAAGTTAGAGCTTATTGCAAAAAAGAAAGGATTTACTAGTAAGTCTGAACTCATTAAAAGAGCTCTTGAGGAATTTGCCGAACGCCATCTTTCCGATAAGCCTAGAAGTGCTGAGGATATTCTACAACTTGTTGAAAAGAGAAGTGGTACAGTTGCAAAAATGAAAAAAAAGCCATCTGAAATATTCATGGAGGAATATCTTTTGGAGGAATCTGGATGAGATTTGCATTAGACACCTCCGTTTTTGTAGCATTCTTTCTAAGAGAAGATAAATATCATAACCTTTCGAAAAGACTCATTGATAAACTATTTACTGGTAAGATAGGATATGCGTGCACAAGTGTAATTAATATTGCTGAAACTGGCTATGTTATTGAGAGAGTTACTGACGATGAAAATTATGCATACTCATGTATGTATGCTATTTATAACGATATACCAATTGATATAATTAATGTCACATGGGATTTTATTACTACTTTAGCACACTTTAAAGCAAAAAATCCAATCTCTTTCTGTGATAATGCTACATTGACAGCTGCTTATATTCGAAGATGTAAAGCCGTTTTCACCAAGGAGAAAGAGATTATAACTAGGAAAAGGAATATTATTGGGGCCGAAATCGCTTTCATTGACGAGCTAAACCTTTAGTATCTAAAATTAATATCACAGTACTTCCGCACTAATTAGGTGAAAAATCCGTATTGGCTGCGAAAAAATTATTTTTTCCGCCGCACTCCTTTTTGTCGGTGATAAATAAAATGAACGAATACACAACCATAGTTGCGTATTTGATTGGATTCGCCCTCGGATGGGCATTCCACTCGGCAAGGAGTGCAGCCACACCGCAGCCAATACGGATTCTCAAAACATTAAACATGGACCAGCAATCACTTATTATTCTGTACTCCATCCTTAAGAAAATTACTATCAAGGTTAAACGCAATCCGAAACGCGCCGACATCATCAAAGCGACCCTGGCAGTTATTGCTAACAGGGAAATGAGCATAGAAAG
>JAGGXT010000376.1 GCA_021162905.1 Candidatus Odinarchaeota archaeon
CTCTAATACTATTACTAAATCGTATTTTCTACTCTTGAGATTATAATCTTCCAAGAAGTCTATTTTCATTTGTAAAAAGTCATGTAGATAACTTTCCATTATACTTTCAGATTTTTTATCATCACAAAACACATCGATTTTTTCTATATTTTGAAGCATTTTTACTAAAATAAAAACTACTTGATGATAACAACCGAGAACAAGTACACTCCTAACATTTTTCAAAATTAAAAGGGAAAGTGTTGCTTGCAGTAAAAACTGAGAGACAATTCTATTTATAGATGCTTGCGTCCAGATGAGCCCTTTATTAAAATATATCGCTTTATTGAATATTTGTAATATCGAGAATACAGTTGAGTATGGCACATCAATTTTACTCTGTAGGAATTTTATTGGAGGTGTGCTCTTTATGATTATCTTATTTTTTAGCAAAAAATTGTCATCAATCCTTTCGGCTAAATTAAACATTACAAGACTAACAAAAAGATGATACAAGTGAGATCTAGCATTAGCAGGCAGTTTTTTATCTACAATTATGTCGTCTATACTTATAGGAACACCAACGTACCGATCTAAACCAAAGTTTATAATTAGCGTGGGGAACACTATATATCTCCAAAAGTCATCAAATCCGTATATTATTTTTAACGCTAACACGATATTCATGAAGCTTTTTCCAAGTAGCTTAGAAGCACTAAAAGGTAGGTATTTGGCAAATAATTTTGCAAACATTAATTTTAAGGTTATTACTTTTTGATACATAAAATCACAATTTAACTTCCTTCCAGCTGGATAAAATTTTTTCCCTCCTAGTAGGAAAAACGATCCTCGACTTTTTTCCCTCCTAGTAGGAAAAACGATCATTATTTTGATAAAATTGTTCTCTCGAGAGCTTTACGCCCCCTCTCAGTAAGTTCAAATTGTATTCGTTTCGAACTTCCGGTAAAAGTTATAATTGGCTTAATTAATGACAACTCCTGTAATCTTTTTATGATCCTTTTTAATGTGTCAAAAGGCAGATCTTCTAATATATTTGCAAGTGCTGGCAGTGTTAAAGGCATTTCGTCAAGCCATGTTAATACTCTGATAACAGAGTCTTTTAAATCCTTAAATTCAAGCGTAAACAAATCATAATTTTCTTGAGAGAAAACTAATTGACCAGGCTCTTTTAAAAAGTCGCTCTCTTCTTCGATATTCTCATATTCAAGAATAAGCGGTATTGACAATTGTAAGTCTTTTCTATATAATAGAATTCTATCATTACCCATTGTTCTTAGAAAGGAAATCTGTTGAATTTTATGTCTATGCTCACTGTAAAGCCCTTCTCCTGCTTCACTTAATCGAATATAATCAGCTATTATTTTTGCATCATCCAATGCTTTAAGTTCGCCAACTGCGAAATTGTCACAAAGAGAGTATATATCCCTAGCTATTTTTGATGGCATAGTTGTACTGAAGTGAAATAGAATACCGACTTTATTAAGCTCCTTAATTAAACTTATTAAGAGCTCTGGAGCTTTGTTGCTGAGAAAATTTTCAACGGAATCCACTAAAACTATTATTTTTTCATTCTTCCTTTTAGAAGTAAGTATTCTATAAAGTATGAAATAAAATATAAGAGAGTGTAGAAATAGTTCCCTTTTCACACCAAAGAAAATAATATTCGACTTATAAAGAGCCTCTTCAAATTTAATAGAGTCGGATAGGTAAAAGCGTCTATTCTTATCTACGACAATTGATAATAGAAAATTTCTGAAATTTTGTAACTCTGCTTTTACCTTATAAGGTAACGGCTCAGTGAGCATGCCATCAATTATTCCAATGAGTGTATCAACTGTTGGTTCTGCATCTTCAAACCCTCTTTGTAAAACTAAAAAGAGATTAGGATCCGCTGGATTTGAAATATAATTGGATAACGTTAGAGCTAAGAGTAAGAATCTAATATATGCTTGGATATTGCTTTTTTGTGATGGATTTAAGATATTAATTGAGGCATTATAACCAATTATATACCTTGGCAAGTCTTTAAAATCTCTAATTCTAAGAAGCTTACTATCAGAATCCGCAATAATAATGTAGCGAATATTATCAATTATGGCTTTCTTTAGAATTTTATAATTAATAAGTTCTACAATCTCTTTATTATCTGCGGCAATAATAGTGTTCGATGTAAGTAAGTTGTCCCACTTGAATCCTGCTTTTTCTTTTAATTTTTCCTCATTAATTCCTTCAGGATCGTAAATAAATCCTATATCGATATCACTCTCCACCGACTGCGGTACAATAAATTCGCTTGGCAGTATAGCTCGTATATTTTTAATGAGCATAGGTGATATATCGATAAATCGTTCTACTTCAATACCCCATAAATAAAAGGATGATAAGAGAGGAGTGCTGCCGTCCAAGATTAGTGATAATTCTTTTGCGCCAAGTCTTCTAATCCTAGTATGTGGAAATGCAGAGAGAAAACTCGCCATGAGAATGGACATATTCCTTTCGATCTTATTACAGATCTTTTCGAGCCAACCAGGAATGATTCTCGATTCTACAAAGGTTCCTATGATTATAGCACTTTTCCATAATCCATAGTGTGATACTAATGCGATATCTCTTTTTTCCTTACTTAGGCCACCGCTAATAATCTTCTGAGATTTATTAATAGGGTAGTTAAGAATCGTATAGAAAAATGGGATATTCTCTATCATCGCACTTCTCACAAAGTATCTTAATTTCCCTTGAATTCTTAATGGCAACTCAGATATTTCAAAAGCAGAGTAAGCTTTAGCTGTAAGCGATTTTTCATCGATTCTTATTAGAACCTTACCATCTTTTATTAATGTTGTTTCGTCCGCTTTTGCAAGTAACAAAATCGCTCTTTTCAAAACTTTCATTATAGTGAGATATAGTGAAATGAGTAACAATGAAACAACGATAGACAGTATGATAGTATTGAGGGTTAGGATTTTAGTAAATACGATGTAAATTAACGACGTTATTGAAAATACAAGCCCAAGGAGAGGTGCTTTTAGCCTTGCTATTATGCCTTCTTTTCGCTTTAATGGCAATGATGCAAACGATGCCTCGTCATCCCTTTCAAAATTTTTCTCAGCCATTTTTATCATCAGAAAGTAGGAGATTTTGAAAGTATTTTTTTAAATGTTTTCATCATAGAGCGAGCTTACTAAGTACAGGAATTAGATTGTTAAGTTCATCTTTATTTTCTGTGATAATTTTAACAAGGACACTCTTCTGAACTGGTTTTATAGCTATTATAGTATTGTCCTTCGATAATATTTTACCCGCAATGCTATCTCCTTCAACTTGAAAATCAAGTCTTTTAAGTTCGTTAACGATGTTTTCCTCACTCGTTTGTATAAGAAGAACGTCTATATATTTCCATCTTGATGAAAAAATATCATATGGAATAAACTTTTTAGGAATATGACCTGCTCTTAATTTTACGAAACTTCTCATAAATACAAAAACTCCTAAAGCGCTAGGTGCAATTATTCCAATCATTAGATTTTTGAAAGAAGGAATTATAGTAATGATAAAAGATTTTCTTAAAAGTAAAACTCCATTAGGTCCTATAAATTCTAGAATCAGCTCTCTTTTTCCAAAATCATAAATTGTTTCCTCAACATAAGCAACCTGTAGCTCTATTATATATGTTTTGTTTTTAGATAACACTATATGAGCCTCGTTAGTTACGAATGGCCTCTTAGCTGAAAGAGTTATAT
>JAGGXT010000101.1 GCA_021162905.1 Candidatus Odinarchaeota archaeon
AAAATAAATATTTTTGTGATCCACATGAATAAAAATATAAAAATTCTTATCACTGGACCGCCAGGTAGTGGAAAAAGCACATTTGTCTCAAGGTTAATCGATGATCTAATTTCGAGAGGGTATACTGTTGGTGGAATATTAACGCCTGAAATTCGAGAGCGCAGGAGAAGAATAGGATTTAAAATAATTGATCTACTTAAAAAAAGGGAGGGTGTAATGGCTAGTGTTTTTATATCTTCCCCCTATAAAGTAGGTCGATACTCCGTAGATATCTCAGCCATAGAAGAGGTAGGTGTACCTGCATTGCAGGATGCTATCTTACAAGCTGATTTTGTTGTTATTGACGAGATTGGGAAAATGGAGTTATTTTCAAGAAGGTTCATAAAATCTCTTTCTGACTGTTTTTCGTCAAGTAAACCCGTTATCGCTACTATAGGTGAAAAAGTTATCTCTTTCTTTTTCTCAAAGATTGTAAAAGATAGACACAATGTAAAACTTGTTCGAATAAAACCCAAAAATTGGGAAAATGAATATAACTTTGTAAAAAAACTCTTAGAACTTTAGATTTAGAGACTTTCCTAAGGATCCACCACTTGAAGAATATCTTTTAAATCATTTAAAACTACCTCAGCGCCCTCTTTTATTAGTAAATCTTTGGTTGAATATCCTCCAGAAATTCCCCATCCTCTTATTCTTGCGTTTTTTGCTGCCTGAATATCAATTATACTATCTCCTATAAAGATCACATTTTGCTTGTCCACTTTAATTCTCTCTAAGATTCTTTCAATACCAAGCGGATCTGGCTTTAAGGTGTTAATATCATCCCTTGTTACTATACAATCAAAAAACTCTTTTAAACCAAAACGATTAAGGATTATCTCGGTAGATTTTCTTCCATCATTTGTTAAAATGGCAATCTTATAATTCTTTCTTCTTAAAGCTTTTAAAACATCTTTTACATCAGCTTTAAGTTTCGAGTTAATTGCAGCATCTATTTCATATTTATCTGCGATTTGTGAGATTTCTTGAAATATTGTATTATATGTCTTATCATCTACATTATCCTTTGCATATTCTAATATCTCTACAACTCTTCTTCTTAAAAAAAGCTCTTCATCTATGTTTAAACCGTACTTTTTTATCAATAACTTTATTATTTCTCTTTTCATGGAAACAAAATCTATTTTATTATCAACCAAAGTTCCTTGGAGATCAAATATTATTAGTTCTATTCTCCCTTGCACTTTTCAAGAGCCTCCCATAATTCATCTTGGCGAGGCCATTCAATACTTTCTTCTGAGCCGTCCCCCTTAACGAGAATAAGATCAGGAGAGTCTATAAATTCTCCTATAACTGATGCATCAATACTGTTTTGTTTTAATCTTTCGACGACTAATGATTCCTTTCCTTTCTCGACAGCAATGAGCATCGTGCCAGAGCTAATTAAATAATAAGGATTTATTTCAAATATATTTGCTATCTTTCTCGTAATTTTACTAATTTTAATGTTTTTCTCATAAACTCTTATTCCTAATTTAGAGGCCTCTGCAATTTCGCAAATTCCTCCTAAGATTCCTCCCTCTGTAGGGTCGTGCATTGCATGAACTACCCCAGTCTCCATAGCGGTTAAGCCATCTTTTACGACAGATATCCAATTCTTAAATTCTTTAGCCTTTTGAATTTCAATTTCACTCAGTCCTCTATCTCTTAAAAACTCTTCACCGTCCTCAGCTAATATCGCAGTACCTTCTATTGCCGCCATTTTCGTCATTATCAATTTATCTCCTACCTTTGCTCCACCCGAAGTAACATATCCGTTATAAACAATTTCACCTACCATAAATCCAACTGCTATTGGATTCTTAATATCTGGAGTGAATTCTGTATGGCCCCCCACTATAGCTACGCCTATTTTTTTTGCTTCAGTATCCATCTGCTCTGCAATATATTTCAGTTTTTCTAAATCGAAATTTTGAGGAAGTAGCAACGTAACTAGAAGAAAAACAGGTTTCATGCCTCTAGTAGCAATGTCATTAGCGTTTATATGAACCACTAGTCTTCCTAAGTCCTTATAGGCACCTGTAATAGGATCTGTTGTGAGCCCTATTATATTATCCTTAATTTTTACTACAGCAGCATCCTCTCCTATTGCTGGTCCAAGTAGTATATTATCATTAGGCGAGCCCAATCTCTTAAAAATAATATTTCTCAATGATTCTGGTGGCAGTTTACCATATTTTATTTTATTCATTTGCGTTCACCACAATATTTTCCAAATGTTCTGCAATCTTATTAATAATATCCATATCAACATCGTGTAAAAAGAACCGATCAATTTTATTTATTAGCTCCATCTTCTTTTTTCTATGCTCCTTTAATATAGTAATTATATCTTTTGTAAGCTCTTTTTTACACTGCCCACAGAATCTATCTCCACTCTTACACTCATTATAAATGATTTTCAAATCATCATCGCTTCTAAGTGAGTAAGCTCTAAACCACTCATAGACTACACATTTATCAGGATTTCCTCCAAATTTTTTTTGCTTCACTAATGTCCCTTGCCCTCCGGTAAGTGCTTTCCAAATTTTGCGTTTAATGGTCTTATTATCATCATCTGTGAAAATGGCTGTCTCAGGCTTTGATGCAGACATAGGTTTTCCATCCAATCCACTTAAGAATTTACTATGCAATGCTGCTGGTTTGAAGTAGTCCAATCTTTCAGCAATATCTCTTGTAAGACGAATATATGGGTCTTGATCTATTGCTATTGGAACAACAACTGGCAGCCCCTTTTCTATTGTAGGCAGCAATATATGTGCTGATTGAACTATTGGATAGAAAATTGCACCTGGATTCGTATCATGTGTGAAGCCAAAAATAGCTTTTATTGTGCTAAAAGTTGTATATCTGGATAGCCTCACAGAATATTCATATAGTGGGGGATATTTCGTAGAGACAAAAAAATGTGTAATTTTTGTTTTATATCCCAATGCAGCAATATCAAGTGCATTATCATATGCATAATATAGCGCATCCCTTAATCCATTTATCTTCCTAAATACATATTTTTCATCATCACTTAATGGAATATACACTTCCGCATCATATTCATCTTGGATCCATTTCACTACACTAAAAACTCCTAAATGACCTAAATGAATTTTATTCGAGGGTCCTCGTCCGCTTACAACAGAAAATCTTTTTCCTTTCTCTCTCAAATCTAAAATCTTGTCAAAATCTCTATGCGCAAATATAATCTCACGTCTTATCCAAGTATGAGGATTCTTTATTCTTTTCATGATATTCCTTAAGTATGATAACCCAAACTTCGTAACAAGGCGGTCATAATCTGTAGATTTCTCAAGGTCTGTAGTGTTCATGCTTTCACCCATTCATAGTGTTTAGCATACAAATTTAGCAATTACCTCTAATTTTATACATCGATTAAAGAGAGAAAATATTATTA
>JAGGXT010000065.1 GCA_021162905.1 Candidatus Odinarchaeota archaeon
CTTCCTTCGGACATTGTGGATCGGTAAATAATACGTATGATGAAAAAATCTTTTCGTCGGCTATTTCATATAACTTTGTTTTAATCAACAAAGCATCTAATTCTAAAAATTTTTAAGTTGTAACATATAAAAACTATATTTGTTTTCTAAATTACTAATTAACCTATGGCATATACGGCAATTCCTTTAAAGCATTTTTAACATCATCTAAAGTCTTCTCTATGGGTTCTACCATTGTCGATATCATCATAATACTTGATGTGTCATAGCTTCTCATAGAAGTTAGGGCGTCTATCTCATTTTTCAGTTTTATTAATGCTTTGTGAACATCTCCAAATCGCAAAATTATCAATTTGGGCAAAGCTTGCTTGTCCGATAGCTTCACTCTTCCTCTGAACATTAGATCATTAATATTTAGAAATCGAACTCTATTTTCTTTTAGAAGCGGAAGTGCTCTGTTAACTATAGTGGCTAGTAAGTAATTTAATTCAAGATCGTCATCTTCTGAATCTGCTACCAACATGAAAACAAAATCATCTATGACCTCAAAAAGAATCTTAAAAGAGGTGGTTCTCAAGTATTGTATTTTTTCTGTTTTATCTGGAGATAAAATCTCTGAAATCTTTGCTATTGTTGCTACAAATTGAGTTGCATGAACTTCAGTTAGTTGAAATTTGGATTCAGGGAGTCTAAAATGGTAAAACAAATTTTCAGATTTCTTATCAACAATGAAAATCTCATTGATCATAATTAAACACCAGAGCAATTCTTAATCATATTTAACACAATAGATACTACACAAAAACACTATAATAAGTTTTGGAATAAAGAATCACCCTCAGAACTCAATTTCTAAGAGTAAACTGCTTCTTTTAAATCCCATTTTCTCATAGAGTGAAATTGCTTTTACATTATCAAACTTTGTCCATACATGAAGTTCCTTAAATCCCATTTCTTTTGCAAAGTCAATGGCTTTTTTGACAAGTCTTTTTCCTATTCCTTGACCCCTGTATTCTTTAGCAACTATTAAGTTTTGAATTTGCCCTAGGAAGTCTCCATGAGCAATGTCTTGGAAGAAGATGATATCCACATACCCTACAATTTTATTATCTATGGCGGCAACGAATCCCACATAGTGGTCACATTCAAGATTTTTATTCCAAATCTCTTGAAGTACCTCGATAGATTCTTCAAGACCATCCATAAGCTCTTCTATCAAGGGAATTATCATTAAAAAGTCATCTTTACTAATATTTCTAATCTCAATTCCTCCAGACACGCTAATTCACCAACTGTAACTTTAGTTATTAAAAATATTCATCCTATCCTATTTTTTGTTGTTGTCAAAATGTGTTAGGGAGCAAAATTATATTTTTAATAATATTTCCCCCTAACACTTACATGAAAAATTTATTTCTAACCACTTGACAAATTATACACACAGTAGTTCTCTACAAAAATAGAGGTGTATGAAATGAAGAAAGTAGCAACTATCATCACGCTTACTTTTGTATTACTATTGCTTTTCCCTAGTACTTTTGGTCTGCAGCTCCCAAATTTTTCTACTATCAGTAACCTAACAGTAGAGTCTAATAATCATAGTTCGCCTTTAATTCATGACGAACAAGTACTAAATATTCTATATCCTCGAAACTCTCGCCCAGAGATACGCAAAAATAACGAACCTTTCATGGTAGCAGTAAATGTTACTGGCAGTCCGAGTAGTTGGATATTTCAAATATCTTCTATTGCTGGAGTGTTTAATTTAACAGTCATAAATAGCACACAAGACGGAACTATATGGATATTCTGGGTTAAAGCAGTAAATGTGGAGTGTGCTTTGTATAACCTTACTGTTATAGTAACTATAGACACTACTACATATTTTGATACCGAACCAAGAGCTATTAGCATAATAGAAGAATATCCTGAGTCATATACCTTCATAGTAATAAATGACTTTAGGATTACTAATAATGCCCCAGATCGTGCCAAGGCGCTCATCGAGTCAATTAATCAGATTAATATGATTAGACCAACATTTGTGCTTGTTATTGGGGATTTAGTGAACTCTGGATATACCGAGACTGAGGAGGAGACCGCTCAGCAATATGCCGAGTTTTATAATATTCTACAAAAATTTGAAGTTCCTACTTTCGTAATCTCAGGAAACCATGAGTATTATAACGATGGGATAAAATATTATGATAAGTATTTTGGATACTGGCCAAGTGAAAAATCAGACGAGCAATATCATAACTACACTTTTGTCTTCGGAAACGCGGTTTTTGTCTTTGTAGATACAGGGGAGGGTGGTAGAGCTGTCGCCATTAAAAACTCACAAATTCAATGGGTAGAAAATCAATTCATAAAGTATCAAAATAAGCCATTAAAGTTTCTCATAATGCATGTACCTGTTTTTGATGGAACTGGTGATGATAGATGCTTAGCGGATATTAGCAAGTATGCATTCATAGATATCGTCGATACTTATAATATAACACTTGTATTATCTGGTCACACACACGTTGATAAAATGACAATATACCATGACCATATTTACTTAGAGACTACATCTGTCGGTGCTCCTGCAAGAACAGCAACTGGAGTCCCTGATTACGCTCCACACTGGGGATATCGCTTAATTGAAATAAGAAACAACTCTGTAACTAAGTTCTCATATGATGAAACCGGGCATTATTCAATTCCCGTTTACATTGATGAAGAAGGTAAAGCAACTCCATATGTTGCAACCCCGATCTTTAACGTTACATACAAATTTAGCGATATCTGGCACTACTACAATATTGCTAAAATTAGAAGTAACTTAAGCTCCAGCATGTTGGTATGGGTAAAATTTGTGTTTCCAAAGCTTTATGATGGAATGAACATCGATGTTACGAATGGATTAGATTACAAAATTTTCACATTTGGTGATAGAACATATGTCTATGTTTTGACCAATATGACTCCAGGCGTTACAGAAGTCAAAGTTGAAATTACCCCAACTCCAAGTACTCCAACAATCAGAGGTATATCATATGAACTAAAAAAACTCGAAAGCGGGTTAGTTCTTCAGGTTAATGTAACAATAGATGACGATTATGGCATATTAAATGTTTCACTATTCTATGAAGTAGACGGGGTTTTAAAGGTCGAAAATATGACCCTATTGTCGGATGGCAATTATACATGTTCTACGGAACCATTTAATGCAACAAATGAAATAGTATTCTGGATAGAAGCCGTAAATATCTTTGGAATGAGTGTTAAATCGGAGCAGATTTCTCTGCCGGTCACAGAAGAGATTCCTTGGTACTATAATCTATTATTTATCTATACAACAATAAGCGTAGCAGTGGTGATAGTTATCGTTGTGTCTATACTCTATATACGGAAACGAAAGCGTACATAATATACTATTTTTCATTATATTTTCTTCTTTTCTTTAAAGAATAATTACAGCTGGTCTTCTTTTTCCACAAAGTCTCTTAGAAATTTTATTTACAACTATTTGTTGTGCCTCATTGATTGATGTAACGATGCGATAGCCGTACTCGTACCCAGATCTAAGAAACTTCTTTCTGAAATTATCAATCGCTGGATGCCATCCTATAGAGATTATAGAAACTTTTCTTGCTCTGTATGTAACACCATCTATTACCCTATATACCATATCATGAGAGCTTTCTGCATCTACTATAAATATTATTTCATCTGTCGCCGCTAGTAATTCTCTTAGTTTAGCAATGTTTTGTACGTTTGAAGAGATGATTCTAATCTTATTAACAACGCCATTTTTACACAGAAAAGCGCCTTCGCTAAAGTCTCTTTTCTTCACAATCTCAGATGCCTCGATCAAGTCTCTATTCTCATTAATTAAAAAGTCCATCATCTTTACGAGAAAATCTTTTTCCATAGGAGTAAAGAATAAAATTGCATAGTACCATTCCATTGAATATTCCTTTAAAGGCTTTTTAACCACAACCTCTTTTTCTTCTACAACTTTCTCTTTGAGCTCCTCTTCAACCTCAACTTCTTTTTTGAGGATCTTTTTTACTTGGTCTGGTAAAAAATCAGGAACCCCTTTATCTCTTAAAAAGCCAAAGATGAGAAGAGCAAGCTCGTCATCATCAAGTTTATCTATGCCCGTATAAGAATCCACAATATTATTTCTTAAATCATATATCGTCAGTTTTCCGTCTTCTATAACAAACCGATAATTCTTAATCCAAAATTTGCGAGTCATAGAATCACCTGAAGGAAAAACCAAAGTCAATTATATAACATGTAGAACGCTTAATATAAATTTTATTTGAAAATAAAAAAACATATTTACAATGTATACTTATTTTTTTGCGACTTAAAATTATGTTCATAGTGGGTCATATGGTGAACTATAAATGCTATTGAGAAATATTTTAAAAAATGGAATAATATCGGATGGAGATTGGGATGGTGTTTTTGCGACCGGGCTCCTTATTAACTGGGCATATAGTTATGGTATTATTCCCTCATTTTATTTTCCCTCACCAGTTGAATTAAAAAACCTAAGTGTCATAGAGAAAGTGTCTGTCGAGATAGTTCCAACTAAAACTATTGTAAAAAATAGTATAATATTTGATCATCATGAAGGCCCGCAAACGGATACTTATGAGAATAATAATATCTGGATCTATGGTAAAGTTAAAAGTGTTGCCCGTTTGGTAGCTAACTTTTTAGAAGTTGATGTAGATGAAAAGTGGATACTAGCAATAGATGAAGTAGATTCTGCTAATATAAAGTCTGAACTCAGTAAAATTTTATTTAAAGCTTACCAAGCAGATGTAATCCACTTTCCAAGAGATAAGATAGCAAAATTGGTTGCTGAATTTAAATTTAATGAATTACTAGATGTTTGTAAAGAATTAGCTGAAAGATACGAAGTACAGGAAAAAATAGCTGATAAGCTTATTAAGAATTCATATGAAATGTTTCCCAATGTTAAATATTTCTTCTATAAAGAGGGAGAAGAGGGCGCAAAGAGAATTGCAATGATTAAACTTGAGGATAAAAATGATATCGTGATAGCAATTGGGAAGAAAGCAGATACTTATCTGCTTTCAATAGGAACAAAAAAATCCAATATAGATCTACGTCCGCTTTTTGAAGAAGCCAGAAAGAAGGGATACAACGCTGGAGGTAGAGAAAATATTGGTGGTATACAATCCGCTAACAATATAGATAAAATCCTAGATTTCCTTAAGGAGAACATAAAGAAATTATACATTAGAGAATAAAATTATTAGCATTTGTTAAAGTTGATCTGATTCTAATAGACTTTCTAATCTTCTAATATTCACTCTTTTAAAGTTCAATGAGGTATTCTATTTCTCTCTAACGTCTGTTGACTCTTTTTTTTCTTCAAACTCTCTTTCAAAAACACTACCATGAGGGTGGTATCAAAAACACATACCACAGCTGATGTGACAAATGTAGATGTTATCTCACCAGAAATCGTTGCTATTATTCCTGAGAAAATCGGACCAACACCCCAACCTAAGGATGATGCACTATTAAAGAGACCTATAGCTTCTCCTCTTTCTTCAATTGTAGTTATATCGCTTAAATAGGCTGGACCGGCAGCGTTTATTGCAGAATATCCTAAGCCATATGTGATTGTTGCTAATGAGAAATTAATAATTGTGGGCTCTAAAATTACTAAAATAGCTGAACCAGCGACAAAGCATAAACTCCCAGTTATTAATACCATTTTTCTGCCTATTCTATCTGATAAATAACCAAATATAGTAGAAGTAAAAACACCAACCAGCGAGAGAAATGAGAAGATAATTCCTATATATGTATTAGATAGTCCACTTTCCACCATATATATTGGAAGCAGACCTATCATTATTCCTTGTCCTAACATTAAAAGTAAAATTATGAAAAAGACGATCATTATTTTTCCTCCCTTTTTTAAAGCTCTAAATCTGCTAAAAATAGCAATTGAGAGCAACTGAAATGTTCTTTCTCGTTTAACAGACTGTATGTCCTCTATACCAGTAGGTATTACTTTTTCATCAACCAATATGAAGAACAATATAATACTAAGGGTGAAAATAATCGCATATACAAATAGAGTTTGAAATGGACCATAGATGTCATATAGGATTCCTTGCGTGAACATTCCAGCAGAAAATCCAAACATATTCAATGAGTAAAATCCTCCAGTCCATGATCCAACTTTTTCTTTTGAAACAATGCTTGTAATTATAACTAATGTTATTACTGGGATGCCGGACACTATGGCTGCCCATAGTATTCTAAGAATTATAATTACCCACACATTTGGATATGATAAAAGCAAATATATTGGAACACTTAAAAAGCCGTTTAAAGTTATGAAAATCTTCCTTTTTCGTATTATATCTGAAAGCATGCCCCAAATGGGTTGAGCAAAACCCATCATTAATGAAAAAAGAGAACTTATTAATGAGATTTCAAGATAACTTGCTCCGAGAGAATATGCATATATCTGTAACATTATATTACTTCCGCCCCATACCAAACCTAGTGCGAAGGCAACTAAATAAGTTGCAAAAATAATTTTTCTCATTTTTAATCCCCAACCTTGGCTTATTGAAAAAGTTCAAGCAATTCTTTAATTCCTCGTTTAAAAATGTTACTAAGTTTTTTTATTTAGAAGAAGATCGAAATATTAACGTTCTGAAATTCTAAGTTAGCAAAAAAACTTGAAAATAAAACAAGAAAGTAAAAGAAAAGATTATTAAATTACTCCCACTTACTCGGATAAACTAACACCTTTAGACCTTTGCGCTTGTCTGCTATTTCAATTGCTTCATGTAGCTTTGAAAATGGAAGTTTGTGGCTGACAAGAGGCATCACTTTGATGATTCTCTGAGCTATTATATTTATTGCTCTCTGGAATTGCTCTGAGGTTTTATCATATGAACCCATTAATTGCACTTCTTTATAATGGATGAGATTCGGATTTATAACCATTTGTGGTTCTCCATGTACATGAACACCCGCATATAGTAAGACTTTACCAAGAGGAGCTACTATCTTCATAGCACTTTCTTGGACTTTTGTATTACCAACAGTTACAACAACATAATCCGCTCCTTTACCATTTGTAAGTTCCTTCACTTTTTCTTCAGGGTCTTCTTTAGTTATATTTATTACCTCGTCTGCTCCCAGTTCTTTAGCTTTTTTGAGTCTATCCTCGATAAGATCAGTGATAATAACTTGAACGCCGCCAGCATATTTTAACATCTGCATATGAAGTAAACCCATTGGTCCAGAACCTATAACTACCGCGACTTTTCCAGGTTTGGCATTAAGCATTTCAAATCCATTTAGCACACATGCTAGTGGCTCGGTGAATGCTGCCTCCTCAAATGTTAAATCATCTGGAATTTTGTATGTTTGATAGTCCACGGTCTTTATATATTCAGCCCATGATAAATACCCTAAGTTTCTCTTGTTCTCACATAGGTTAGATTTCCCTATTTTGCAATAGTAACATCTACCGCACCTTATTATAGTGTCTGCTACTACTCTATCGCCTACTTTAACATTATCCACGGCATCACCAACTTTAACGACAGTCCCAGAAAATTCATGTCCTGCCATACCTATAATTTTAACACCTGGCGGCCCCCATTGTTTTCCTAAATGCACTGCGTGTATTCCTGTAGGACATAAGGCATCTACTTCCACTTTTATAAGGACCTCATGAGGCCCTACATCAGGAACGTCTACCTCTTCAATTCTTAAATCATCAGGACCATATAATATTGTTGCCTTCATCTTTTTTGGAATTTCCATAAACATCACATCCCTTCATAACTTAATCAGATTCTAAAATTTCTAAAGCCTCATCAACGCTCGCATTCTCATGAACTATTTTTGCTATTGCTTTAACCATCTTTGCGGGATCTTTCGCTTGCCAAATATTTCTACCGAATATAACACCATGAGCACCAGCATCCATTGCACCCTTAATGTCTTCAAATACTTCTCTGACACTTTCTCTCTTTGGACCACCTAGTATTAGTATAGGGACTGGGCATCCTTCAACGACCTCTTTAAATGTCTTGGGATCACCAGTATAAAACGTCTTAATCATATCAGCGCCAAGTTCTGCAGCAACTCTTGCTGCAACTTTTACTGCCTTAACATCATGTGAGCTGGGTACCTTTGGACCACTAGGCCATGTTTCCACAACGGCTACTAATCCATATTCTCTTGCTTCCTCTATAACTGTTGACAATACAGACATATTTTCAAGTTCGTATCTCGATCCTATGAAGCCCATTACTATGACACCATCGGCACCAAGCTTTACAGCACTCTCGATAGTATTGTACATATAATTTCTCCTGTCTTCTAAAGGATTGAATATTGTTCCACCTATATCGATACGCATAATAACCCCTATTTGACCAGCAATTACATCTGCGAATTTTTCTATGATTCCAGCATTAAGAAGCATTGCATCAGCTCCACCCTCAATCACTTTTTTAATAGTCTCACCGGGCTTTATAATACCCTCCATCGGCCCTGCAAATCCACCATGGTCCATGGCAACAATGACGGCATTTCTGGTAGATTTTCTTAAAATTCTATACATTCTCATAATTTTACCTGGTATCATTATTTTCACATCCTATTAACTATGTGGTGCTTCAACAGCCTCGAGTTTATCAATCTTATTTTCATCTAAAGACTCTAAACTAGCTCCACATACACTACAAAAGATAGCACTACTTTCTATCTTAGCACCACACTTTGGGCATGTTCTTTCAGCCTTCTGAATAAGTTGCTCTATCATTTCTTTTGATAATCCGAGTGCTCCTTTTTTAGTAATTCTTCCAGCAATGAGTCCACCAAAGCCACAAAGTAAGCCGTTTGCTACTAGTGGATATAAGAAATATACAATGAAGTAGAACTCGCCCAATGCGGTATGCGGAAGATATGTTTCACCTTTAATTAATAATGTAACTGCATACAATATTATCATCATTAAGCCAGATAAGTAGAAACCGTAAACAAAACCTTTTCCGCTTTTTCTAATAAGACCTCCTATGACTAGTCCTATTCCAATCCATATTGCAATATAGATGTTGCTGTAGTCATTCCAAAAGAGTATATGAAGGGCTCCGAGTATCTCGGCCAAATAAGGAATACTTATTGAACCATAAACTTCTCTAGCAATTGTGGTTACGTCATTGTAGAAAAGAATCAATGGTATCACTATACTCATAACCATTCCGACCAAAAGAGCCTTTCTTCCCATATTTTTAACCTCACGTGAAAGTTTCACCAAAGCTCTATAAGAATTTGCTTTATAAGGTATAATAAGTTTATTGAAGTTATATTAAGGATTTGATTTTTGTTTGAGAATTTTTCCTCTTTTTTACTTAATTTTATAAATAAAATTATAACCATATTGC
>JAGGXT010000097.1 GCA_021162905.1 Candidatus Odinarchaeota archaeon
CAACCTAAAATTGATAATCTTCTGGCAAACATGAAATTTTTCGATGATGATATTATTATTTTTGAAAACATGCCCCTAGATTATGATTTGATGTTAGAGACATTTAAGACGGATAATAATAGAACCATAAACTCTGATAAAATACATCTATTAATGTTAATCATCAATGGTATAAAAAAGCTACATAAAATTAAAGACTATCATTGTGACATAAGACCAGAAAATATATTTGTTAATACCAACAAGAAGCAGATTATTTTTATTAATCATAAAATCAAGGACACGCTACTTGAAGCAATTGATATTAACATTTTAAACGACATCCGATTTCTAAACTATCTAGCGCCAGAGCAAATAAACAGAGAACTATTTAGAGGTAACAAGCAATTGATTGACATTTACCAACTCGGCGTGTTAATGTATGAGTATCTAACAGGAACATTACCATTTTCATATAAAAGAATTATCGATGTAATATCAGGAATTCTCACAAAGCAACCTATCCAACCTATTGAAATAAATCCAATTATTCCTAAGGCATTAAATGATATAATAATGAAATGCCTTTCAAAAGACCCTGAAAAAAGACCATCCCTAGATAATATTATAAGTGTGATTAAGAATATCAGTGACGAGCTAAATACATTACTCATTTTGAAAAATAATTTCAAAGATATATATAAAATGATTCTAATGGGGGATTATCCCGAAGTAAGAAAGAAGCTAGAGTCAATTATTAGTAAGGAGAAGGGTATCAAAAGCTGTTTTGCGAAATATCTAATGGGATTTATGTTTTCATTGCAAAAAAAGAACACACACGCTCAAAGAGCATTTATGGAAGCTATAGATATAAGTTATTTCGGAGTAACTACAGCTATGAAAGAATTTTTAATTGAAAATAGGGATGCTCTCATGAACCTAGGTCTATCGTTCTACAGAAAACAATACTTTAAGGATAGTGAGAAAATTTTCAAACTTATTTTAGATGAATATCCCTCATACTTACCAGCTCTCAGGTATCTAGCACTATCCCAAGCAAAGCAGAGTAAATATGAAGATGCCATTATTAACCTAGAGAAGATAATTTCGCTTGATCCAAAATATGGTAAAGCTTATGTGGATCTCGCAAAAATATACATTCAAAAGGGGGATATAGACGAGGCAATCAAGTGTTTAGAAAATGCTCTATCTGTTGATGATAAATTATTTGCGGCATGGTCTTATCTAGGCGAACTATATATGAAAAAGGAAAACTACCAGAAGGCCATAATATGTTTACAAAACGCATTGCTCGAACAGCAAAATTCCTCTTTGACTTATAGATTACTAGGTGAAGCATATTATAAATCTGGAAATTTAGAAAAAGCAGTTTATATGCTGGAAAAGGCTTTAAACTTAAACGAAAAGGATACAATTGCTATGGAATATCTCGGTGACATATACTTTTATAAGAGGGATTACAAGCAAGCACTGAAGTTTTATAAAAAGATAATTGACACGGGAGTTATGTCATATAGGGTTTTTCGCAAGATAGGTGTCATCGAGTACAATTTAAAGAATTATGAAAAGGCACTTGAATACTTTAATAATGCAAGAAAAATAAGGCCCAACTACAAAATTTTGATAAGCATCGCAAGAACTTACTATGCGATGAAAAAATATAGCGATGCACTTATATATTTAGAGATGGCCGAGAAGGACAATCCAAACAGCTACTTAGTTAGGAGATATAAAGCAATGGTTTTACCCAAATTGAATAGAGTTTCCGAATCTATAAAACTCATAAATTCGATTTTGAAAAAATACCCTGATGACTACGAAATTCTATTAATTAAAGGCATTATAGAAAGACGATACTTACAAAAGTACAAAGAGTCTATAAAAACACTATCGAGCGTCTTAAAGAACGATCCTAATAATTCGAAAGCCAAATTTGAACTTGCTTTATCATACTACTTCTCAAAAGAATACAAGAACGCTATAAATGTTCTAAATGATATTCTTACAACGCAAGATAACCCGAATGCCTATAGACTTTTTGGTCTCATATACTATAAACAATGCAAATTTGATAAAGCTCTTGAGTACTTTAAAAAAGGACTAGAACTCTACCAGAAGAAAGGCATGAGCAATAAAGCATATATTGCAAAATACAGTATCGCAATAACATTGTTCAAAATGAAAAGATACAAGGATGCACTAAATATTGTAAATAGCATGCTTAATGAGAAAAAAACGTTTAAAACTCTAATTCTGGGTGTGAATATCTTAATCAAACTCAAAAAATACAATGACGCTTTGAGTATGATAGAACAAGCTTATGAACTTAAGCCAAAATCGATAATAGCCACTTATCTTAAGGGAAAAATATTATACAAGTTAGGAAAATATAATGATGCCGTAGCTTGTTTGCTGCCTGCTACGGCCGCTAAGATCGATGTGGTGAAAGATGAAATTTTTATGCTTTTGGCAAATATATATCAAAACCTTAACGATTACGAGAATGCTGTATTATATC
>JAGGXT010000366.1 GCA_021162905.1 Candidatus Odinarchaeota archaeon
AGCGAACGTAAATATCCAGTTTTCATAATGGGTTGTATTTTAATACTGACAAGTGCGACAATATTCTTTGTTTCTTCGTATCTCTATGGTCTTATACTTGGTATTGGATTTGGCACGGCCTTCGTGGTGTATGGTGCACTTTTATATATTCAAAGATAAATAATTTAGTGATTAAAGATGAGCAACAAGGATGACAGTTCAGAGATTACCTTCGCAGTCGATGATTTGTTATATTCTCCTGCAAGAATGAACATTATGTTACTCTTGTATCTTCATAATCAACTTACTTTTAATCAATTATTGGACGCAACTAAGCTTACACCAGGAAATCTTGTTACACATCTTAAAAAATTGGAGAAGAGAAAATATATTCGGATAGTTAAATTCTTTGACGAGTTAAAGCCTAGGACAAAATACGTGATAACGCAGGAAGGAAAAAAGGCTTTTGAGGATTTTACTAGACAACTCTCTAATTTTTTAGAAGCTTTGAAGAAACATAAAAACATCACACAATAAGTAAAAATTAGAGTTACTAACTTTGAATAGTTTCTACGCACTTTTGGTGATTATTCACATAAAATCCACTAAACAGCCAAAAACTATTATATGATTATTCCTTACTGTTGACATAGATATATTATATATGGGCTCGTGTTAAGGGTTATTGTAAGGATGCTACTGAAAGGTGTTTTAAAATATGCAAGAAGAATATTTAGCTTTGCGATGGAAATTATTAAAGCATAGAAAGAATGTTATAGAGTCGAGAACGAAAAAATTCGAAAAATTTGTTGCTAATTTGGCTGAGGCTTTCGGAGATAAAGCAACGATAATTCTTATTGGCAGCCGTGCGAGGCGTACAGCTAAGACATATAGTGATTTTGATTTATTAATCATTTACAAAGATTTGAAAGAAGAGGAAGTTTATGCTGTAGTTAGAAATTTTAAGAGCATGGATCTCCCAATAGATTTTCTACCTATACGTATAGAAGATTTTAATCCAAACGATAAGTTATTAAAAGAAATGCTCAAAGAGATGCGTATTTTGCATGATGGAATAAAACTATTTTATGAAAATAAGTTATAATATTGTGTAACAGAGCTCATAGAGAATTCACTACCTAAACCCTTCACAACCTAAAAAATATATCTGTTATTTTTATGATATATTAAACACTTAGATAAAAAATATTCCATCAATTTTGACTCTTTAAACGATTACCTTAGGAGATAATAATATGATTAGGCCTTACGATAAGTATAGTGAAGTGTATGATTTCCTATTTGAAGACGAGATTGATTATGATAAGGATATTGTTTTTGTTAAAGAAATTATTGATTCTCGAAACTATAAGGAACCGGTGACAATTCTGGACTTAGGATGTGGAACTGGCACACATGCTATTAAATTTGCAAAAGCGGGTTTTAATGTGATAGGAATAGATATTAGTGAGAGTATGATAAAGAGAGCTGTTAAAAAAGCTAAAAATGAGAACGTAAATATAGAATTTCTTGTGCAGGATATGAGGAAAATTAACATACCAAGAGAAATTGATTGTGTAGTAAGCTTTTTTGGCTCTTTCGCATATTTATTAACAGACGATGATTTGAAGGAATTTTTTAATGGTTTAAACAAATGCCTAAGAAAAGAGGGGCTTCTAATAATAGACCTTGTAAACAGAGAGGGAGCCTCAAGAGGGCATTTTTTAAAATGGAGATTAAAAGAAAAAGGTAATAAGATTGTTATTAGACTGAGTGAGTCTGAGTTGGATGAAGCAACAGGATTAATTAGAGGAACTTATCAATTTTTCGTAATAGAAAATAATTATTTGATTGATAGATTTACAGAAAATCATATCATTAGAACCTATACCTTGGACGATATTAGAAGAATTTTGAAAGAAAACAGATATAATGTTCTAGGTATTTATTCTTTGCCAGAGCTTGATAATAACGAAGACAAAGTCAAAAGATCATTTACTGTACGCGTTGTTGCCGAAAAACATGTTTAAAACGGCAAAAAAATATCGACTATGACATCTCTAAGAAAATCACGATCTTAAAGGGATAGAAAAAAGTTGATATATATGAAGCGACTCGCTTATAAAGAGGAATGATTAGGAATTGTGGAAATGAGAAAGGATATCATTTATTTTGACGAACTTGGACCTGAAAACACGGAGAAAGTTATTAAAGCTGTAAAAGAAAGGCTGAAGGATTCTGATATAAAATATGTTGTAGTTGCTTCGAAAAGTGGGAGAACTGCATTGAAAGTTGCAAAAGCATTAAAAGAGCTCACTGTAAAAATTGTTTGTGTATCTGGATATGCAGGCATTAGAGGGGCAGAGGGGAAAACATGGCCCGATATAAGGGGGGAAATCAGAGAAGAATTAGGGAAACTTGGAGTTAAGATTCTTGATGAAACGACATGGATATTCAAAAGTAGTGCATTTGATTATCAGTTTCTTGGGGAACACTCGCCATCTTATATTATTCACAGGTTTTTAAGCAGAATACTGGGTTACGGGTTTAAAACAGCATTGAAGACTACGTTGCTTGCAGCAGAGGCAGGTGCAATTCCAATAGATGATGGAGTTGTTGCAATAGCGGGGACCGGATGGCTTGGTGGTGGAACAGCCTGCGCAGTAATTATTAAGCCATCAATTCTAACTGATGGCTTTTTCATAGATCCAGAAAGAGGAATTGAAGTAAGGGAAATTCTTAAAGCTAAAATAAAGTGTGAATATGAGGGGAGCAAAATAAAAGGAGAGAGAATATATTACTGAGGTAATTGGACAAATCACATTGTTTTATATTTTTGAAAATTAATTACACATTATATAGTGAGAGCGTAAAGTAGAAGGAAGATATTCTGGCAACTTGGTAACTAACGATCCTTATAGAGTAAGAAATATTGTTGTGTGAAGGAAAA
>JAGGXT010000168.1 GCA_021162905.1 Candidatus Odinarchaeota archaeon
CTTCCATAAGTAAGAGTCTTATACTTATCTTTAGTTTTAGCAGATAGTAATATAGATTTTTTATCATAAATTCGACGTTTTTCACCATCAACAACAATTTCCTTACTCTTTCTTGATTCTATGACCCATCTAATTGCAAGAGGATATTCAATTAATTCACCAAAGCCATTCTTGGGAGGATCAATATATAAATCAACTACTGACTGAATTCTTCCAGTATGATAATCTTGAAGAAAGTTAGGTGTTTCACCCCACTTTCTCTTGATTAACTCATATTTTTCAACCGCTTCTCTAATAAACCAATGCCTTTTTTCCGCTTCAAGAATATCCTCTTCATAGATAATATTTTTAGTAGTACTCGTTATTATGCGATCAGTAGAAGGATCGAAGCAACAGGGTTGAAATTTTTCAATAAAATCACGCTGAGATACTGTCTCGTCTTGTACCTCCCCCTCTGGTTGAAATACTTTGTTTTTTCCCACTGGAAGACCATACTCATAGAAGTTAAAATATCTCCACACTCGTTTTCCCGCTTTATTTATTTCTAACCTAACTATACCTTCTAGGGTTGTATATGCACTCACCAATTTTAATTCTTCTTTTAGTATTTTTTCTTCCTCCTCATTAAGGTCTAAATACATCAAACACTTGAAGAGTGCCTTAAACACAATTACATACTTATTTTTAGGATTAATGTAGACATTTTCAAGAGGAAGTTGGGTCCACTTAATTAAATCTTGTGGATCCAGTTCAAGCAATTTATGATCCCATCTTGTTTTTGGAAATATTATTGTTTCGCTGAAAGGCATTTCTCTTCTTCTCCCTTTTCGCCCTTCACGTTGTTTAAATTCTCTTACTTCCAAAGGTAGCCCTAAATGAACTATCCTAATCACTGTACCTATATCTATGCCTTGTGTTAGTGTTCTTGGAGAAATAATTAACTTAACCTCTCCTTTCCTTGCGGCTTCTTCGATTTCCAGCCTTTTTTCCTTATCTATTAGGTGATGATGAGTTTTCACTAGATGATGCATGTCTTCATGTAGCTTTTCACGAACTTTACGTGCGACCTCTTCAGCTTGCCGAATACTGTTGACAAAAACAAGTGTAACACCGTCCTCTTCAGCTTTGACGTACTCAGCTAAAACATCAATATCATCTATTTCTTCCTTTTTCACGCGCTTAAAGTAATTCCTAACTTTTTCCTTTGATTCATAGCCTAGAATAATGTAGGTACGATTCCGAACCTTAAATGGATTCCCTTGTACTATAACTGTTGGCCTGCCATTTATTTTCGTCAAGAACTTTTTTAGCTCCTCAGGATTTCCTAAAGTAGCTGTTAAGATACAAATTTGAGGCTTCTTGCTGGATAAATATTTAATAATCAACTCTGCAAGGCCGCTGATAAGTAATGTGGCTTTGCTTGAGCCATAATAATCCAACTCGTCGAAAACTATAATGTCAACAGAAGATATAAATTTCGACAGAAACGGTTTTTTACGTTTGGCATATCGCTTAAGGTCGCTTAAAAGAAATGCAGGATTTGTTATTATAAGGTCAGCGTTTGCTATTTTTTGACGTATTTCTCTTTGCTTCTTTCGGGGAAGTTTTGTTGAGGTCTCACTCTCTATTTTGAGAACAACTTCACTTCCAAAACCACTATAGTAGTCCTCCAACCTCATAATTTGATCTTGAGAAAGAGCCAATGTAGGATATATAGCTAATACCTTCTTCCTGTTTTTAATGGCATAAATAGCCCATGCTTCGGTTTTTCCAGAACCAGTACCTGAAATCAAAATTATATTAAATCCCTTCCCTAATTTATCTATAACTTCAAGCTGATGTTGATACAATTTTTTATCAACTAATTTTTTTGCTCGTTCACCAGCTCGCTTAAGCATGGGTGCTATCATACCGAAAGTAATATCAGCCATCTTGGGCTCTTCAGCTGGCTCATCATACCGTTTAATTTTGAAACTTAATCTTTTCAATAAATCTGAAGAGTCCACAATCTTCATAATAATCACTTTAAACTACTATTTTGTGTCTAATTAGAAAGTTGCTTAACAACACCAATAATGATATTAACATAAAAGCATAATTAATTCTCAGGCCTCATTATTTGTTAGTTTTTTCGAAATCGCCTACCCCTCTTAAATTTACTACCTGATATCAAGATAAATAGTATGTTTAGCAGTTAAAAATTTTACACTAACATGTAGACGGTTGTACAATATGGATTTTTCTAAAGAGAAACAAAATATAAAAAAGAGAACTGAATATCAGTCTTGCTTTTCTAAGTCCTTCAAAATTTCTGTAAGATTGTCTCTAACGAACTGTTTTACTTCCTCTGGAATCTTCGACTCGGTTCTCTCTTCAAGTCTCTCAAAAATTTCTTGTAGTGAAAAGGGGGCGTAGAACATTTCAATCATCATGTAATCTAAAAGGTGATGCAGAAACCAAGCTCTCACATAGTCTTCTCCCTTTAAAGATAAAAACTTTAGTTGAACATGAGCAGCCAATCCTTCATACCTAGAACCTCCTAAAGGTTTACCTTTTCTACCTGCATCATGACGTATTTGAAGTAGATCTTTCCTAATCTTCTTATCCATTTCATCCTCCGAAAGTAATACTTCCCTTATGTATTCCGGGTCTAAAGGGAATCTAGGACTTTTCTTCTTCCATTCGTCCCACCATTTATCGGTATCAGCATAAGACTCTATAAACTCCTTAACCCTCTCTGGAAAGTCAATCAACTTGTTAACATAGTTTGAAATATCAGAAGGTATCCCTAATTTCTCAGCCCACTTATTATGAATTTCCCAAGATGGCATAAATCCTACCCAAATCTTAATTATATAACTAAATTAATTATATATAATAGACTATAC
>JAGGXT010000114.1 GCA_021162905.1 Candidatus Odinarchaeota archaeon
AACAGCAAGTCTTACTTCTGGTATCTCTTTGCAATTTTGCCAAAGTTTCTCTCAAAAAATCTTAATTAAAAAAGAACAGCAAGACGACCAAACAATGTTCAATACTTTCAACCAAACTTTTGAACCTCTCAAAAAATCTTAATTAAAAAAGAACAGCAAGTCAAGTTTTTGTTTAAGTTTTCTTTCAGCCAATTCTTTGAAATCTTCCTCTCAAAAAATCTTAATTAAAAAAGAACAGCAAGGTAGAATTCTGAGTCAGGTGTTCCGCCTAGATTGTATATTAGTCTCTCAAAAAATCTTAATTAAAAAAGAACAGCAAGCGACGTATATGTGCCGTCACGTGACTTCAAAGTGTTGACGATTTGCCTCTCAAAAAATCTTAATTAAAAAAGAACAACGGTGGTTTAGTAGTTTAGGTATAGTTAGGGGCTTGTTCAAGAAGGGGAGAAAAGAATAAGAAATATAGGGGAGAAAGAGAAATAAACTTGGAGATAGGCTTTTTCTTATACAAGCGGATATGAGGAACATCTTTATGTTATTACATTTTTGCCATAACATTTTCTACAAGTTATCCTTCTGGTTTTGGATGCTAATAATCTCAATAATTGCGATAAATTTCTCATCCAGCATGATATGGTCATATAAAACAGCAAATGATCGTTTTTGGTTCTTATTAACCTTTGATGATTAGCAAGAATTGGGTTTTATCTTTATCGATTGGTTTTTACTCTTTATAGCGTTTTTTAAGGTGGTCTAATATTTAGTAACCTTCTATCAGAAGAATTGCGAAATGCTGTAAATTTTGTTATTTTCTTCTTGTATTGTTGATTAATTAAATGTTTTTGTTTATGTAATAAAAACGGATATATGTTCTGTTTTCCATATATTACTTGATTTTTTATGTTTTTTAGTTTTTTGACTGTTTAAGTCAATATTAAGATTGGGATGAGAGGTGTTACGGTAACGGTTATTAATGTCACATAATTATTAGAAGATTAACTAAAAGTAAGCTGTGTTTACATAGGGTTTGATTGTAATTTAAGGAAATCTGGGGGTTGATTGAGTATGAGCGATGTTTCTTTTGATGAAATTGTTGATAAGGCTGTTTCAGCTGGAACCACTGCTGCTGTAGGCAGAAAGATAGAAAAAACTCAGGTAAATAAGATCATTTCTATTTTTGATAGCGTGTCAGATGCTGTTAAAGGAGTCGTTCTTACGATGTCGTTTATTATGAGACAGTCCAGTGATAGAGAGCTTATAGATAGAGAAACTGCACGTGTTCTTATAGGTCATTTATCTGATTTTTTAGATAAATACAGAGAGGATAAAACCGAACTTAGAAGAGTAGTTCGTGAATATTTAGGACTTTTTAAGTGGTTTTACGAGGCGGCTTCTGGAAGGAGAGTGTCGCGGAGGTGTAATTCTTTTAAAGAGTTTGTGGAAGCTTTTCTTTCAAGTAGGTAATGTTAGAGGGTGAAAGGAATGAAAGAGAAGTTTGATTGGGCGGATTTTGAAATTTTTAATTGTCGCTATGTAGTTGAGGGTGTCATTATAAATGAGACACCCTTACATATAGGGGCTGGTAGAGAGGAGTTTGGTGCTACTGACAACCCCATCATAAGGGACATTAGTGGAATGCCTTATATTCCAGGTTCTTCGCTCAAAGGTGTTATAAGAAACATCGTAGAACAGTATCTTAGATCTAAAGGTGAATATGTTTGTGATGTGTTCATTAGTGATGAGGAAAGAGAAAAACTTGAAAGTGAAGGAAAAGAGCCTTGTTTGGTTTGTAGAATTTTTGGTAACACTAGGTTGGCTTCCCATGTTAGAGTTTTTGATGCAAGGCCTCTTAACGGGAAGATGGATAATATAGGATCGAGAACGTTTACAGCAATTAACAGGATTTTGGGTGTTGTAAATAGTGGTTCTCTTTTTGATATGGAATATGTAGAGCCTGGCAGCAAGTTTCGATTCAAGATGATTATTGATAACATAGACCTCTTAGGTGATGATCCAAGAGCAGATCCGCTACTATATGTTTTATGCATAATGATAAACGTTGGTTTCCAAGTAGGTGGCAGGAAAAGTATAGGTTTTGGACATATTAAGTTAGAAAAAGGTAGTTTTTCTGTGAAAAAATTCTCAGTCAAAGACGGGAAACTTGTGCTGGAAGATGTAACAGCGGATGTCCTAAAAAGGTTAGAGGAGAGGATGATAGTTGCCTAGTTCATGGTTTGTTCATGATAGACTCTTTAGAACTTTTAAAATTGTGGGTGTTTTAAAAGCTTTAGGTCCTTTAAGAATAGGGGCTGGTAGGGGAGAAGGCTTACTTGCATCTATAGATCTACCTGTTATTAGAATATCGTTGAATGGTATTGAAACTCCTTATATTCCAGGTTCTTCGCTCAAAGGTGTTTTAAGGTCTGGTTGTGAGGTGGTAGCTAGAGCGTTTGGGGTCGATGTTTGTTACACTCTTCGCGATGGGTGGTGCGGCAATAAAAAGGGAATTAAAGAATACGTTGATCGAGTTATGAGAAATAAAAAATTGCCATTTGAGGAAAAACGTAAGGAACTAATTAATGCAGTAAACGAATTGTGTCTGATTTGTAAGATGTTCGGTTCTCCGGTAAATAGTAGTTTGATCTATGTTTATGATTCATACCCTATTTCCCCTCCGGCGGAAACTGATACTAAGCCAGGAATCGCTGTAGATCGTCGAACTGGAGCTGCTGCAAGGGGCGCTTTGTTCGAGGTCGAATATGTGAAGCCTGGAACTGCCTTCAGTTTTACTTTAACCTGTAAAAACTTACCCAACTATGCAGTAGGTTTGATTTTTTCGACATTACGTGAAATCAATGAAGGACGGGTTCTTATTGGTGGTTTTAAAAGCAGAGGTTTTGGTAGGGTGAAAATAGAAATCGAACATGTAGATTTAACCTTAAATGGTAAACCTTTCTACGAAGGTGAGTTAAGTGCAGTTGACGACGATGACGAGCCAATTCGTGTTAAGAACTTAAAAGAAAAAGAGAATTTTGAAGACTTTGAATCCAAGATTATTGAGGTGTGGAAGAAATATGCAGATAAGAAGACCACAAATCATTAGAAGCCCGCCGTCTAATAGGGGACAAATACAGATTTCATTAAGTATGAAAATAAAGGCACATGTTCATGAAAATAGCTTCATTCATATTGGAGCTGGAAGAACCTTAGTGATGGTTCCTAAAGAGCTTGATAATATAGTTAAAAAGGAGAGAGTAACGATTGATGATCTACGTCGAATTTCTCGTCAGATGAGATCAGACGTAGAACCAACCTTTAAGGTAAATGATAAACCAATCATTCCTGGGTCTTCTCTTAAAGGTGCTATTAGGTCGAGGGTTGAATATCTTTTTAAGTCTTCACCTCACGATGTTCCTGCATGCTTTCGTGTGCAATCGAGACAGCCAATTACTTCTAGAATTAAAAGAAGATTTTGGAGACATTTTCTTATTTGGGGGGAAGATGTTGTAAGTGAAGTCAGGCAGGGATGTGATCCCAAACGTGGGGATGTTTGTGTTGTTTGCGACCTTTTTGGGGCTCCAGGATTGTTATCAAAGGTGTTTTTTGGGAATGCTTTGCCAATAAACGATGTTAAGCTGGAAGTTTTAACTGTTAGGTTTGGACGGGGGAGATTAGTGAAAGTTGAAGCTATACCACCTAGATCAGAATTTAAATTTAAGATGGTTGTAAACGGTGCAAGTCTTGAACAATTAGGTCTTTTATTTTTAGGTATGCGAGTAAATGAAGGAAAACCTATTTTAATTGGGAAGTTTAAATATAGAGAGGTCGAAACAAACAAAGGTGTTTTTAGATTTGGGAGACTTATCTTAAAAATTGAGAAAATAAACGCAGCATCGTTTTCACGAAATGCTATCGAAAAAGAAGGAATGAATTTTGAAAATGTTCAGAAATTTGTTGAAAAATGTGTGGTTATTGCGAAAAATAAGTTTAAAGGATACATGAGAAATATTGACGAGACGAGGGAATTGTTTTGAAGGAAGCGGATAAAAACAGGTTATTAGAGTACCTTAAGTCTTGGAATCCGAGGTTTTCCATTGTAGTTTGTTTTGATTTAACTCAAAAGAAGTTTTATGGTCCTCCGAGGGAACTTGGAGTTATGGGGTTTGCTTTCAAACTAGTTAATAAAAAGATAACTCAACTTATCTGGTTATTAGTTGAGGGTAAATATCTTCATGCAGAAATTGAAGAAATCGAAGATTTTATAGTTCATCCATCCGTTGAACCTGGATATAAAACGCTCTTTGATTTTCTTCGAGGAGGAAACGAAAGTGGATGACAATATTGTTGTAAGAGGGTTTCTTGTACCAGTGCTTGATGAAGAAGATAAGCCGACGTATGTTAAGACGTTTGATGCAGAGGAAATACGAGGATTGTGGCAAAAATTCATTGGAAAGATTAGAAAAGTTTTAGGATTCGTATTTAAGAGCCACAAGGCATTAGCTGCTGATGATTTAAATAAATTGAACAATGTCATAGTTCTTTTCATAAAGGCATGTTTATATATAGATCCTCTTCCAAGATTTGCATATTCGCCGCAGGTTTTGCTGCTTTATCAATCTATTTACGATAAAGAGTTAAGAGAGAGTTTCGGAGAGGAGTATGATAGTTTTAAGCATGAAACTGCAAAGTTCATTGAGCAAACTCTCAGGATAGAAATTTTGAGGGAACCATGGGAGGAACTTCTAAAAACTATTGATGAAAGTAGAAAAATTGTTAGGGATGCATTCATGAGAATACCCGCTGATACACGGCCAGTTGCAAATACTTCTTCCTTACTTACACATCTCCTAGCAACGTCAGCAATTGCATCCTCTATTTATAAAAGTAGGGTGTCAGATTTTTCAGAATTAGATCATGAAATTTTAAGGCTTGCATCATTGCTGCATGATGTGGGAAAGCCATTCAGTTGGGAGAAACATGTCACTACTGGAATTAATCTTATAAAAAATTTCCTTGGAGATTTTGTTGAGGAGAAAATCCTTGAGAAAGTTATTGATCTTGTTAGGAAACATCATGGAGAACACAGGGATACCTTATGTAGAATACTTGTTGAGGCAGATCGCATATCATCTAACATTGACAGAATTAAAGATTTTTTATTTAATCGCCAGGAAATAAGCAAAAAAATTGATGATATATGTAAAAAAATTGACCCTGAACTGTCCGTTGAAAAAATTAAAGATAATTGGGATAGCTGGGAATTTTGGAAGGGTTTAGGTGTTTCAACTATAAGAAAGTTGACTGAGGAAATGGTTAAAATATTGGAAACTTTGAGTCTTGACGATGATCGAAAAATTGAAGGAGAAGTCCTTGCTGTAAAGTTAGATGTTCGTGGTATACAATCTTATATAACTGAAGCTAACAGACTTGCAGAAATTGTCGGTGGAAGTAGGATTGTAG
>JAGGXT010000119.1 GCA_021162905.1 Candidatus Odinarchaeota archaeon
AAATAATATTTGGAGCTAAAGGAATTTATTATTTCGAAGATTTCTTTAAATCTATCTATTAATGAACAAGATGTAACTTTCTAATTGGGCGCAACTAATACTTTATGTCTTCGTATAACAACGTTTTAGCATGCTTCTAAAGGTCGCAACGTACTATACGTGGCACTATACGTGACCCGCAAAAAACACCATAAAGAATAATCTCTAACCCACAAATAGCATACCATACCTATCCGATCCGTGAATACGCCAAAATCAGCCGTGATGCCTCATAGAAACCCACTTGCAACAAGATGTGAGCACGCCCGCGAAACTCTCGCCCCTTCAGCCCACTCATTCGCTTCGCATACCCATTATCCACTTCAATGATACTACGCACAGTAATGCCCTCCCTGTATGTATCTGGAGCCTCCAACCACTCGTCAACCGCAAGCGACCTGAGATGCTGGCCGACAATCCTTAGACTTTTATGAATTGCAACATATCGAAGTACTTCATCATAGTTCGCATAAGCCTTGAAATCCTCCCCCCTCCACATACGTTGATAGTCCCTGAATATCTTCTGCCACATTGTGCCACGAGAAAAATTCCATGATGCGGAAACCCTATAGTGTGTTCTTATGCCGAAAAGCCAGTAGGACGCAATGGCTTCAGAGAATGCATATTTATTATCTATCCATAAATCATCTATGGTGATACCATTTAGAATCGCACGGTACACTATTGCAAGGCCTATATGCCCCTCATGAACACTCCCAGTAGTTACTTCAAAGCCTAGTGGTAATGACCATAAGAAAGGATCACTAACTTTTCATCAGGAAAGATTGCGATATTAGGATCTAAATGTCCTCGAACATAAGTAACTCCACAACGTAAACATTCCTTATGTTCCTTTTTCAAAAAATACCACCTCCTGAAAATATTTTATAATTATTATCTTATCCTCTTTTTATATATCTTCTACGTTGAGATCAAGTCAGTTTTTACTATTAGATATTCTATGCATAGAGTTTCTTTAATTCTCTTATAAGATCATCAATATATGGAGCTGATGATATAAAGTATATTCCATCAATATAGGGTCTATAAACTTCAATGATTTCGTTAATATCAGGAAGAGCATAGGGATGAAGAGCTATCGCATACACTTTAACATTAAGTTCTCCTAATCCTCTTTTAGCAAGAAGACCATAGCCAAGTATATCTCGAATGGTACCTCCAGGACCTATCCAACTTTTTATTGATAGGAGAGAGATAGGTTTTCCTTCTTTTTTAATGATACCATCTGGTATTATTCTAATGTTTTTCAGTACTATTAACTTCCTTCTTTTGGCCACTTCAACGCCCAGATCGGCCAGCTCTAATTTTATTAACTTAATAACCTCTTCTTCTAAAGGCCCTCCCGTCATTCCTTTCATTCCTGGTGGAGCTCCCCTCTTTGCATACTCCTTCCATCTTTCGATTATTTTTGATTTAAGGTTTTGCTTAAGCTTGGTTGTTAATGGGGGGTCTCTCGGTTTTGTTGACAATAATTCATAGTGCAGAGAAAGAACACAAGGTTTCCATTCTTTTAACCTGAAACATATCTCTCCTAATAATTCACATTTATTCTGAGATAAATATTTACAAAAACTCATTACATCTCTCCCACGTGTAGTTATATACAATATTTTTTAAAATAACTGGATAATAAAATTATCTTTAGCCCAACTAAAAAATAAAATATAACATAGAAGTAACCATAATTAAACAAGAAAAATATTTCTCTCCCGGGGATTCCGAATATGTCTAAGAGCGAAGTATCGGCTATTATTAATATTTTAAGCTTCAGTCATCCCCATATAATCTCCATCAAGAAAGAAGAACTTTGGGGTTTTCCTCCTACAAGAGTAACCATTAATAGGTGGAATGCCTTAGAAGTAGGTAGTACAGTATTCCTCTATGGTGAGCATAACGGTATTAAAGGACTCTGGGTCCTTGCAGAGGTGGTAAAAAAGTTTGAAAGCAGAGAACCAGTAAAATATTGGGTTCAAAATCCTACTGGCTATCCCTATCAAATTAAAATTAGATTATTGGAGCCAAAATCTCTAGACGATCTCGACAAAATAACTCCTGTCAAACGAGATGAGCTAATCTCATTATTCGGAGTTAAGATTTTAAAAACCGAACGATTCTCCATAATAACATTCGGCCCGCCTAAAAAGCCTGGCATAACATACTCAAGTCAAAAATTCCAAGAAATTCTTAATCATTTTCACTCACTCAACGTTAGAAGGGTTCCAGAAAGACCAGAACATGACAAAGTTAAAGAAATGATATATCAGATGGGCATAATTCAAGGAAAATTTGCAGAAAAAGAGTGTCAGATCGATAATAAAAGAATTGATGTCGTCTGGAAAAAGACTCCCATAAGTGTTCCATATATCGCATTTGAAATACAATTCGGAGGCAATCTATATGAGGCCCTTGTAAAACTTAAACACGCATATGACCTGTGGAACAGCATACCTGTCCTAGTGACAGATAGAAGACAAATAGAAGAAGCAAAGAAATGGATATCAGGCTCATTTCATGAAATAAAAGATGCCTTCAAAGTCCTCTCTTGGGAAGATATAAAAGAACTATATAGCAGTAAAATGAGATATAAGG
>JAGGXT010000075.1 GCA_021162905.1 Candidatus Odinarchaeota archaeon
TTATAAAGATAAATAGAAAATTCTATTATGGAAGAAATAAAGTAGTGCAATTTTATTAAAAGTTGTAAAAACTTTTTAGCACCCTTATCAGCCGTCTGATATATTTTTTACCAGTCTTAGTTTTTAGAAGCACATTCCTCATGCAGGAGGGACCCTACCTCGTCCATGATACCAATATGATAAGATACGACTAGCTATATCAGCAAACGGTTCTAATAACTTTTCCTTTTCAAAATCATAGACTTCATGAATACTAGGGTTCCACTTACTTTGACTGCCAGTGTAGTGATACAAACCTTCATCTTTCAATAATTGAACTATTTCTTCCGATGAAACTCTATCACCCGACTCAAAGCTGTTAACCTGAATGATAAGAGGTATCTGCTCTACTAAAATTTGATTATATTTACTTACCATATCTTTGAGTTCTCTGAGGGATTCAACCGTTAGATTCCAATACCTCCTTAGCGAATTCATTACGAATACCACGCCATCGGCACCATAGTATATTACCTTCCTTAATGGTTTAAACCTTCTATGCCCCGCTACTGTGTAAATCTGGAAAAACACACCACTGCCAACACGTATGACACCTCTATCAAAAAATATAGTCATATCGCCACCAGGAACTGATATCTTTGTCAGGACAGATACTGGGATTCCCTTATCTTTAGTTGCCTCCAGAATTTCATAAAGCTTCTCAACAGTTTGAGTCTTACCACTTTTTGTTGGACCCCAATAGAGTATTTTAAAAAACAGTTCCCCTTTTTCATTTCTGCTCGGCATAATAACACCATGTTTTAATGATATATGAATTTGTAGAAATGCAACTATAAAAAACTATTGTGATCTTTTGAGGAAAAAGGAAGTAAATTGAATATATTTATAGACGTTTTGCTTAAGTAAGATTACCTAAATTAATCTAAATAAAGATTAGAATAGTTATCGAGGGACTCATATTGGATAGACATTACAGAATAGGCGTTGACATAGGTGGTACATTTACAGACATAATAGTCTTTGACCGAAGAAATAATAACATTGTATCTTTTTTGAAAGTGAGCTCTACACCAAAGAGACCAGAGATTGCCGTTATAGATACTCTGAGAAAAATGAATTTTAAAAAGACTGAAGTAGAGACAATAATTCACGCTACAACTATTGCGACTAATGCTTTACTGGGGCAAGTTGGGTTAGAATTACCAAAAGCAGCCTTGATAACAACAAAAGGTTTTCGTGACATCCTTGAAATAGGAAGACAGAGACGCCCTGATTTATATAACTTGTTTGTTCAAAGACCAAGAGTTTTGATTCCTAGAAAGTATAGGTTTGAAGCTGATGAGAGGCTTGATTATGAGGGAAATGTAGTCAAACCCTTAAATGATGATGAGATACGTGAAATAGCTAGAAAATTGTCTGTCGAAAAGATAGAAACTGTTGCAATATCGCTTTTGCATTCTTATGCAAATTCGATACATGAAGTAAAGATACAGAAAATTTTGAAAAAAATAATCCCAAACATTTTCATATCATTAAGCAGTGAGGTGGATCCCGAACATCGTGAATACGAGCGAACCAGTACCACAGTTGTAAATGCAATACTAATGCCTATTGTAACAAGATATCTACAAAATTTGTCGGAGGGTATTTCTTCTATAACCGATGCCCCTATAAGGGTCATGAAAAGTAGTGGAGGAGTCGCATCAATTGATGAAATAAGCAGGTTGCCTGTGAGTATAATAGAAAGTGGGCCTGCAGCTGGAGTTTTAGCATCCATGAACTTAGGATCACTACTGGGAAAGAAAAATGTTTTAAGTTTTGACATGGGCGGAACCACAGCAAAAGCAGGTACTGTTATTGATGGAACTCCAATTATAACGACAGAGTATGAGGTATGTGGGAAAATACACGCGGGGAGAATAATAAAAGGCAGTGGTTATCCTGTAAGATATCCCTTTATCGATGTAGCAGAGATATCAGCGGGCGGAGGAAGTATAATCTGGGTTGATGAGGGTGGAGCACTAAGAGTTGGGCCTATTAGTGCAGGAGCAGATCCAGGACCTGCATGTTATGGGAAAGGTGGCGATAATCCAACAATTACAGATGCAAATCTAATTTTGGGTAGGCTTAATCAAAAATATTTACTTGGGGGAGAAATGAGAATATTTCCAGAGAAGGCAAAACAAGCATTTTATGAGAAGATAACAAACAAATTGAACTTAGATTTAGAGAGCGCAGCCATTGGAAGTATTAAAATAGCAAATGCCATAATGAGCAAAATTTTGAGAATAGTTTCGATAGAGCGAGGAATAGACCCACGTAACTTAACATTGATAGCATTTGGCGGAGCCGGACCTATGCATGCTTGTGACTTAGCAGAAGATTTAGAAATGAATGAGATCGTGATTCCATTAGTTCCTGGTCTGTTTTCCGCTTTCGGACTTTTAGTAACCGATTTTAAACACGTTTTCACAAAATCTATAAGAAAAATCATCGATGAACTGAACCCAATTGAAATAGAAGAGGAGTATCAAAAACTAGAGAGAAAAGGATTTGATTTGCTGAGGAGAGAGGGTGTTCCTTCGGAGAGAATAGTTTTCAATAGATATGCAGACATGAGATACTGGGGTCAAGGTTTCGAATTACTAATTCCAATTGGAAAATTAGAGGGAGATTCTGCCTTCTCCACTCTTAAAGAAAGGTTTAACGAGTTTCATGAGAGAAGGTATGGCTACTCAATGCCCGAAGAGGATATTGAAATTGTCAATCTACGTGTTGAAGCCATTGGAATAGTAGAAAAGCCAGTATTACAAAAAATACGCACTAACTACAGAACTCTTGATTCAGCACTTATAGAGTACAGAAATGTCTATTTTGGGACAATTGATGATTTCGCTAAAACACCAGTATACGATAGAAAAAAGATTCCAGTTGGTGCAGAGATACAAGGTCCTGCAATCATTGAGCAATACGATTCAACTACCGTCGTTAATCCTGGATGGGTATGTAAAATTGATAGTTATGGAAATCTAATTTTAAGGAGAGGATAATATTGGTTAATGTTATCACTGTTGAGGTAATAAGAGGCGCATTAGAATATACAACTGAAGAAATGGGAATCATCTTAAGAAATTCTGCATATAGTGCAAATATTAAAGAACGAATGGATCACAGTTGTGCAATTTTCGATTCACAAGGTCGCATGTTAGCCCAAGCAGAGCATATTCCAGTTCACCTTGGCGCAATGCCAATAGCTGTAGAACAAGTCATGAAAGATTTCGAGGAAATGTATCCCGGTGACATGTTTGTGTTAAATGACCCATTTAGAGGAGGAACTCATTTACCAGATCTCACTCTAATAGCTCCTATCTTCTATAATGAGAAACTGGTTGGATTTGTTGTAAATAGAGCACATCATAGTGACATAGGAGGAAAGACTCCCGGCTCAATGCCGGGCGATGCTGAGGAAATATTTGAAGAAGGTTTAGTAATTCCGCCTGTAAAACTTATGGATAAAGGAATTATTAATAAAGATGTTCTGGAGATTATCCTAAAAAATACCAGAACGCCAGAAATTAGAAAAGGAGACTTAATGGCTCAAATCGCAGCAAACAATATTGGGAGAAAACAAGTCCTCAAACTAATTGAAAAATACGGTCTTACTACCTTTCAAGAATGTATGGAGGCCATCCTTGATTATTCAGAAAGACGAATGATAAAAGAGATACAAAAGTTCCCAAAGGTAAAGGTTGATGCGGAAGATTACTTGGACGATTCAGGCGTTGATGACAACCCTATAAAAATAAGAGTTTCTGTTATCATAAGAAAAAATGAATTGATTTTTGATTTCACTGGAACTGATAAGCAGGTAAGAGGACCAGTAAATGCGCCCTATTCAGTTACTCTATCGGCATCCTATTACGTGCTAAGAGCAGTAACAGACCCAACAATACCTGCAAATCATGGAGCTTATAGACCATTAACAGTAAAAACAGAGAAAGGTACGGTGGTAGATGCTATACCCCCATGTGCTGTTTCGGGTGGTAATGTTGAAACATCACAAAGAATAGTTGATGTTCTACTTAAAGCCTTCTCTCAAATAATTCCAGATAGGATCCCTGCTGCATGTCAAGGAACAATGAATAACATATTAATTGGTGGGATTAACCCACGGAATAATAAGCCCTTCACATTTTACGAGACAATCGGAGGAGGCTATGGTGCTAGACCGGGACTGGATGGAATTGATGGAATACACTCTCATATGACAAACACTATGAATACGCCAATAGAGGAAATCGAAAAGCGTTTCCCACTTCTAATTTTAAAATATGAACTACGGAAGGATAGCGGAGGTTTAGGAAAGTGGAGAGGAGGACTCGGAATAGAAAGGGTTTACAAGTTACTCACAGCAGCAAAATTAAGCGTTCTCGGGGAGAGACATAAATTTAGACCATGGGGGTTAAAAGGCGGCCTCCTTGGAGCTAGTGGAGAATACTTTGTCATTAAGAACAATGGCGAAAAGATAACATTAAGAAGTAAGGAAACGATCTGGCTACAACAAGGAGATATAATTGTTATCCGAACACCCGGAGGGGGAGGGTATGGCAACCCTATCGAAAGAGAATATAAGCTTGTAATAGAAGACTTAGAAAACGAAAAAATTTCAAAAGAAATAGCTAGAAGATACTTTAGAATGAATTTTAAAAATAGTACCAAAGCTAAATAATGTAACAGTATATTATTAGAATTAAAGCATATCTACAGATTAAATCCTAAAGCCAGGTATACTCATGTGACAAAACCATAAATTTAAATACTTTGTTTCATAAATGATACATATGTATCAAAAAGTATACAAAATATTAAGTCTGTATTGTAGTGGTCTTACAAGGAAGTATCATTTAAGAGAGATTTCTAGATTAGCAAAACTTCCCGTAAGAACCACAGCTCTTTATTTAGATAAACTTGAAAAGAGCAATATAGTTAGAAGTAACTTTGTAGGGAGACAGAAATATTACGAATTAAATTTAGACAACATAGAAACAAAGTTCTTGATTCTTAAAGCAGAAATTTATAGGACTTTAAATTTTCTGAACGTATACCCAGTATTTAAGTCGTTCTTAAAAGAGATTAAACCAGTTAACTTCATGATTATCGTGTTTGGAAGTTTTGCAGAGTTTAAGGCAACTGAAAGTAGCGATTTGGATATACTTGTTGTTTCTGATAAAGAAATAGAACTACCATTTCATTTAGTACCATATGAACTACATAAAATTGACCTGTCTGAAAATGAATTTTTTAATGCATTAAAAGAAGGTGAAACATTGATAAGAGAAATTATATCAAATCATATAATTTTATGTAATCATAGTTATTTTGTTGATCTGATCTGGTGGTATTATGGAAAGAAAACTTAAGTGGTAAGGAGGGCTTACTATTAATACTTCACAGCAAGAAGAGATAAATAAAAGAAAGCAGGAGATACGTGAGAAGATTTGGAGAATTTTGGAAGAGAGAAATATTGCGTTATTTCCACGTCCTGTTTTTGGGAGAATACCAAACTTTATTGGAAGTGATGTTGCTGCAAAAAAGCTTTCAGAGCTTAGCATATTTAAGAAAGCGAATGTTATCTTCGCTAATCCAGATTCTCCTCAGCAGCATATTCGCAGGATTGCTTTAGAGCATGATAAAGTTGTAATAATGGCCACTCCAAGGTTACGGCAAGGATTTTTGGTGCTTAACCCCGCAAATATACCAAGAAAGCTACTTAAATTTGCGAGTACCATAAAGGGCGCATTCAAATTAGGGAGGTTAACTGAAGACCTTTCAAAATATCATATAGATTTAAAAATAGTTGGGAGTGTAGCTGTTTGGAATGATGGGAGTCGTGTTGGTAAGGGAGGGGGTTACTCAGATATTGAATTTGGCATATTGCGAGAATTTGGTTGGATTTCTGAAGACACACCCGTTGTGACAACTGTTCATGATGTACAGTTTCACGATAATATACCAATGACTAGGCATGATGTGCCCATAGATATTATTGTCACGCCAACTAAAGTTTTAGAAGTGAAAAGAATATATCCAAAGCCGAAAGGAATTTATTGGGATGAGATGCCACATGAAAAAATAGAGCAAATACCAATACTTAAGAAAATGCTAAGACAAAAACTTTAACAATTGCGACGAGACTACTGCTCTTCCTCTTTGACCTTGGATAGCATGATACTCATGAACATGCATTCATTTGGTGGGATAAGACTCTCTTCAAGGGGTATATCCTCATCAGTAAATTCTGCAGGTACTCCACGAATTAAAGCAAATGGTATTCTCTCATCGGCCTCGCCCATTACAATTTCGGCCACAGATGCTAACAAATCCACCATGGATTGCCTTGAAACTTTTAATACCCGTCCGTAAAGATCCTTTTTGCCTACATAATTTCTAACAGGTTTAATCCCAGAAAAACCTAAGGCCACACCAATAGTTCCCTTTTTGCTTGGGAGAATTCCACTATCTGCGATTATCACAGCTACTTTTTTCCCAGTTCGCTTTTTTATTTCCTCTCTAATTCTCTTCGCTGATATCATTGGGTCCTTAGGGGGTAATAGATAGTAGCCTTGAGGAACATTTGACATATCAATGCACGCATTCACACAGGGTATTCCTTTCCTAATTGTTAGTAGAAATCCCTTTAATCCCTTTGGCCTACCTATTATTTCGCTGGACTCATCGATTATAAGTTGCATAAATTTTGGGTCTATTTTGTATTTTTCGCCAAGTTCAATTGCCTCTTGGGATGGTTTTATTTCAGATACTTTCACCTTTCGCTTTTCAACGAGCGAAACAACAGAAGAAGCAACAACAATGACATCATTATCTTCTATTGTCAGTCCCATATCTTGTAAGGAAGTCAAAAGAACATCCACAAGGTTATCATTTTCAGTAATTAATGGGGTATGTATTCCAAAAACTTCGAATTTCATAATCATCCCAGCTAGTTGTATCAATAATCTTAAGTTTTTCTAAAAGGTTTAAAGTTTGCTATATATTTTTCTCTCTTAATGGAAAAGTTACCTTAATATTCAAACTTATTTAAGTTTAGGCCACTCTGTTTTAATAATTTAGTTAGAGCCTGGATTTTGAGACTATTTAATCTTGTTTTATAGAACAATGAATTATCATATACGCTAAAATCTCTTAAGTACACTTAGGTGTAATACTATATTAAACCGAAGAAGAATTAAAAGGAAGAGGGAAATTACTCTGCAACCCTTACAGGGCATTGTAGCTTTATGCTAGCGAACATGGGAGCTACTGATTCCTTCAATAAATCACTAAATTGTGGAAACTTAGAGAAATCAACAGATTTTCCTTTAATAAGAGCCCTTATAGCTTTATCAGTAATACGAATTATCCAAGGAATTTTGTAATTTCTGTATCCGTACAATGCAACACCCATAAGTGCTATTGCTACTGATACACTACCACCAACATTAACAACTGACCGAACAGGTATTTTCACACCACCAATTGCAATGTATGGCTCCTCTATAGTTATCTGGAACAACTGGCTCTTAAACTCATAGTTCGCCTTTTTGGCCGAGATTATGAATGTATAATTTCCCACTGTTGTGAAGTTTGTCATATCTAAAATTAGAATATAAGTTCCATTTGGATATTCTTGTAATGTGTACATAATGCTACCGCCAGTTGAAAAAGTAACAGTTGCGTTATGAATGGGTCTATTGCTGAACGAATCAATATACTCTACGAATATTTTCATTTTATCGACAGAACCTTGAATTATTATTCTTTCTTCTGGGTAAAATTCAACTCGGATTTGCGTTGTTCTATTGAGTATTTGGAGCTGGAAGGAATGATCAACTAATTCATAATTATTAGCAACGGCAGATACCTTGACTAAGTAGGTACTGGCTGTAAATTGTGAGGTATTTAATGTTAGAACAAACACATTTTCTGAAGGCATCATTGAATATACATTACCCGCAATATTTAAAGTTACATTACCAGCACTAATTGAAGTATCATGTACTGTATCTTGGTAGGATGCAACAAATGTTACATTTTCGCCCCAATACACAATGCTTTCAACATAAACATCTACGCTAGCAGGAGTTTCTTGGATAAATATGGTATACGTTATTATGGTATCTATTTGGAATCCTACTTTCTGGAATGAAATAGTCAAAATATATGTCTGACCTGCCATTAAGTTCAGTTCAGCTGTATTTATAGTGAATCTATAATCGCCAGGAGATACTTCGTATATTGTTGATATATTACTGCAGATAAACATCTCTCCTACGCTTAAACTGGCGACAACAGAATCCGGAGATGTTACTGGAAATTCGTTGTATGCGTCTCTCAAAGATATTGTCAAATTGATAATATCAGCATAGTAGGCAGGTATTACTAGTGGGGTAGGATAGACCATATTGATAGGTCTCTTTTGCACTACAATAAATACATCTACTGGAGCGACAATTACACCGCTATTTATTATATCCAATCTAAATAAATATGTTCCTTCAGAATCAAATATTGTCGTGTTGACCACTATATAGAAATGCCCCAAATCAAGATCGTATGGTATTTCTAAATTGTCAATCCCTAAGTTTTCTTGAGAGTAGACTAGTGTTATATTTTCTACAACACTTCCGTTATATTGGTTGATGACTGTAGCGTTTATGGAAAATTTTTCAAGCCAATAGACGAACTCAATCTGTTCTGTCAAAAGTTGTATTTTTAGGGGAATAAGGACATTAATTTTTACAAGTAGTTGTGCCTGTTTATAGTTTGGCTTTGAAATCTTTATAGTAATACTATAATTTCCTGGTGGTACATACTGGCTAAGGAACGTAATGTAATATTTTCCATCAGAATATTCATATGAAAAAGCGGAGCTATTCCAGTTTGTCATTGAAACTGTTGCATCAGGGATCTTAGCAGAATGATTTAGGTCTATATACTCTACAACTACTGTGACTGGTACTGACCAATTTATGGAGAATTGAATTTGAGAGATGGGGTCTATTTTAGTCGGTAGAGGAGGTACCTCTACTGTAATCAATATTGATTTTTCAGTATAGTTCGATAGGCTTGCATAAACTGTTAATGTGTGCACCCCAACATCGATAGAAGATGTATTCGCAACAAAGGTGTATAAACCATTTGAATATGATGAGTAATTGAGCTTTAAACCCGTATCCCATTGCAACCAGACATTTGCACCATTCAAAGATACACCATAAGAAGAATAGTTCACATAAAATGTAAATGGATTACTCCAATTAACAGATATACTTGATATTGATGAATCAATAGATGTCTGCCTTGAAGTTACATGTAGTGGAAGATATATGGTCTGATTATTGTAATTAAATTCACCCATAAAAATAACTAATGTATAATTACCTACTGGTAAATTCAAGCCGTTAACATCGCCAGTGTTTCCTTGAAATACATAAGTTCCATTGCCAAGATTTATAAGTGAACCATATATATGAAACGTCTCGGTATCTTGTAGAACAGATGCTCGAGTTGTTGCTGATTTCAAGTAGATACCATGCTCATCAACAAAGGTAAAACTAAGAGATACGTTAAATCCCCATTCAACATAAATATCGTTATATGTATACAAGGCAGTAGTATCTGCAAAATCTACTATAAGTTTTAAGGTTGTTGGAGTGGGGTCATTAAACTGCACAAGCGTGGTTGAATTTGCACCAGCATCGCCTTCTATTATTATTAAGAAGGAATTACTAGCATTTAATTTTAATTGACCAATATCGAGTTTTGCTGTCCAATTTCCAGTTGTTGTATCATACGTAAAATTACCTGTGGCAACAACTGTATCTCCAAGTATAATTTTATACGTTAGCGAATCAACTTCATTTTCTTGTAGGGGTACGTCTACTAACCCTGTTTGGGAATCTGTTCGATTAATAAAGCCTACTACAACAGTTACATTGTCATCCCAGACGGCATCTATAATTGTTGAATTATACAGCACTAATATAGTATCCGTGGGAGTCCAAGATATTGATATATTAAGCTGAATGAAAGTTGTATCGTTTAGGGTTAATAATGTCCAATTCCAATTATTATTCTTTACAACACTAACATTATACTTAATGTCGCATGCAATATTTTCGAATACAACATAACCAGATTGATTTGTTGACGAATAAGTTACCGAGGACCCATCTGTGTTATTAACGTACACAAGTGCGCCTTGAATATAATTTGAATGTGAAACATCATAAGCCCTTACAATGAGAGACGCCATGGGAAGGATAACATCAACAGCCGCACTCGTATTGTCATAAAGGTAAGTTGTTGTTGCATTTATTATATCTTGACCATAATCATTTGCGTAACTTACAAAAAATCTTGTATTACCTGCACGTATTCTTTCAAAAGTGACCCAGCCAGTGGCATTTGTAGTTGCTGATGTTTGATATGTATCCTGAGGGATATCAAGGTTCGTCCTAATAACAAAGGCATCTGTTACAGGATTTCCATCATAATTCAGCACTCTTACAGAA
>JAGGXT010000203.1 GCA_021162905.1 Candidatus Odinarchaeota archaeon
ACGCAGTAATATCTTCTCAAGCAATAGATATAAGAGGTAGTAATATAAAGTTTAAGCCGCTAGCAAATAGTCATGCTATGTTTGGAACTAAAAGTAACTTACTTAGTGCTACTGTTAAGTCCTCAGGAGAATTAAGGCCATATCGACCGATCATCATTTTACCCGAAGAAAATGGGACGGAAAACATACAACTTGTTAAATCCAGTGAGCCTCCATATTATTACATATCGGCTAGCTAGAAAAATATTAAAGGTTCCTACTGCTACATTTACAAATAGGGAGGAAAAATATGTCATGTCGAACGGACTTATATCTGTGATTCCCTTGGTTCCATCAGTTTGGCAAAGAAGTTCAACTATTCGTGTGAAAGTTAGATTTGAGAATCATATGCCATTTCCATTTCATTACAGCGGCTATATCAAGTGCTACGTAAAGGACACCTATTACTCTGGCTCTTCTAGGATTTGGGTTACTGAAGCTTTTTCTCAGAGATACGCCTCATTCACGATAGCACCGTACTCCAGAAAAACAGTATCCTTATATGTTCACATAGGGTACACAACAGTTGGCTTGAAGAAGGTTGTTGTTAAAATTACGGGCACTTTACAACTAACATTCGATCTGGGATACAATTTCGTCCAAAAGGTAAATACAAATGAGCTGGGAATGCCGACTAAGGTGAATAGCCTTGAGAACTATTTTGAACTGTCAGATCTCTTTCACTTCAACCAGTGGTCTGTTCTAAAGAAGGCAGCTAAGGCTATTGATGCTGGATACCAAGATAGAGTATCCATCAGAAACGCTGCACAAGACTTGATGAATTGGATATATTACCACTTCATATACTATACAAGTAATGTTGCTCTCTTAAATTATACGGCGTCGGATATATGGTTGCTTTCAAACACTTATAATGAATATTACATAGGCGTTTGTGATGAGTATACTGTTCTTTATGTTTCATTCGCTAGAGGAATGAATATACCAACGCGAATGATTGCTGTGTTCTTTGTAACCTATTTTTCTGGACAAATTGTGTTGGATGGAACAAGAGGCTCTCCTGGGCATATTTTTGCGGAAATATGGGATGGTAATACATGGGTTCATGTAGATGCCACAAATTACCTCTTTGACGATCCTGACTACTATAAAGAACATGGTTATAATATAGGATTCATTTATGTCCTACAAGGAGCTGATGATGATTTAAGCAATTATGACGAGGAATGCGGCCCTGGTATAGTAGCATTAACTCATTATGGTACACGAATTCCTAATGTGGATATGTTAAATCGTAATGGTTATATTGATAAAAATTGGTGGAAGAGTGGCGATATACTATATTATTTCGAATATAACGGTCCAAATTATGAAGAATACATTAACGGAAACGAGTAAGTGATAATATTAACGCAAATTAAATTAAAGTTAGAGGGAAGATATATATGGGTATGGGAGTATATAAAATTCACAGAGATAGAAAACTTTACACATTTGGAATTATCATTCTCTTTATTTTATTATTATCATCCAGCCCTACTATTTATTCAATGAACGGGGAAAAACATATTTTCGCAGCACATGTTTCAGATGACTATGAACCATTTTTTGGAGTCATTCTCCGTTATATTTCTTTAGATGGTCAGTTAGTTACTCTCTATGGAGGACAGATTTTTTACGATCCAATTATATGGTATACTAAAAGTAACGAGACAATGAGTTTCAAAAGCTTATGGAGCTACTATATGTTCTTGAACCTTGATTTTATAAGATTGGTGAAGATATCTGATGGCGTTTATAATATATCATGTAATCAATATGTGGTTAATTGCACGTATGTTCATAATCTGATGAAAAATAATTATACTGCTGTTATTCTTTCAAATTACACTGGGAAGGAGTTCCATCAAGTTGTAATCATAGGCCATAACATAATACCCCCTCAGCCTATCGTCAGAAATGGGACATACACGTATAGACCGATAAGCAAGTGGATTGAAGAGAAACGGATAGAATATCACGCATACGATACATTGTCAAAATACAACCCTTCTAGAGCAATAAAGCTGGCAATTAAATTTCTAGAAAGTAGCGGATATCCTATTAATTTCAATATGTCATGGCGGTCTGATTTTATTGAGGGCATAGCAATAATTCCAAGAGAAGCAATTAACAAAACAGTAGCAGGAGACTTTAATTTCATCTGGAGTATTCGCATCATCAAAAGATTATCCATAAATGGTAGTGGTCACCTTCCATTCTACTCCGGACCTGAAAAAATTATTGCATTTTTTGTCTTTATTAGTGATGATGGGCAGTTGATCATGGTAAAGAAAATGGGACCTATGACAGTTTTTAACGTGATCTTTGCCCAAGAGGAAGAAAACAACACATATAACGTAGATATTATTTACGATAGGAAAGACATTCTAACAAAAGTAAATTGCTCCATACTTATTAATATCTTAATAAGCACTATAGTCATTGCAATTCCAATTTCTCACAGAAAAAATAAAGCAAAACTGTATTGAAGTTAGGAACTTTTAACATAGCGATTTACATTTAAAAAGAGGGTACGACAATAAATAGTATATGTGCAAGAAAATATTATCACCGTACCCCTAAGATATATAAG
>JAGGXT010000015.1 GCA_021162905.1 Candidatus Odinarchaeota archaeon
AGTGAGGACGAAGGCTTCGAAGAGCTTATACTTGTTCTATTACAATATTATGAAGAGAAGAGGGCACAAGGTAGCGTTGGTGGCGTTGGCAAGGAAGCTTTTGGTAGTGATGCATGCGCTGGTGATGAGGGGGGAGAAGTATAGAGATGCCAGTAAGAGTCAATTAATTACGAGGAAGCTGAAACGGATAGAGGCGTATGCGAGGAGATACGAGAAGATGATAAAAGTCGAGATAAACGAGCTAAGGCGGATGTTAGAAATATTTAAAAGTGGCGGAGTAGGAGATATAGTGGGAGCGGCAAGTTTTTTCATAGAAAATATAAAAGAAGAAGTGAATTATTCTATAGAGGCTCCACAGTTCGGGCAGAACTTTGCATTTAATGGTGCTGCTGAACCACAATATGGACATACCTTATAACTCAATGTTTGTCCAGACTCTGAAGATATTGGCATTTGCATTGTCGGCATTGGTTGATACTGTTCACCACTTATCTCTGGTATTACTGGTCTTACACCATCAATTTCATAAACAACAAGCTCCCCTGTGTTGGGATCAAAAGTTGCTTTTAACCGTCCATCGGAGCGCAAATAATTAATTATTTTTAATATCTTACGTCTGCTAATTTTAATCTCTCTACTCAAATCTCTTATGCTTACTCTATGATACATTTTAAGTGTATTTGCTACGAGATTTACCTTATAGTGATACTCATAGTATTCGTGTACAGCGCCGAATAATACCCATACTCCTGCAAAGGCGATCCAAGGAGAGCCTGGAAAATCAGGGAATATTATACAGAGTAATCCCCATCCTGTGAGAATCAATCCAACACCAAGTGTTGAAACAAATTCGTGGTAATAACCCAACTATATCACCTGATTACTACTATAGTAGTAACATTTATAAAGTTTTCTATTAAATATTTAATTGATAAGTCATGAAATCTGAAGATCTAGTATCATTACTAACGGAATTTGGGTTAACACAATATGAAGCAAGGGCTTACGTTTCATTACTTGAGTTAGGGCGAGCCAATGCCAATCAGATAGCTACTCGAGCTGAAATTCCTAGGCCAAAAATATATGAGACTATGCAAAGTTTAATAGATAAGGGATTAGCATTTGCCACTACGACAACTCCCGTTGAATATATAGCTAATGATCCCGAGAAAGTAGTTACAATGCTAAGTGAGCGATATCTAAAAGCTGCTGAGAGACTGAAAGTGTTGCTTGCAAATCTTAAAGCAAAACAGCAAGCTCAAATTGTTGCTGAGGAAATAATATTTGCAAAGAACGAAGCATCTTTAATTCAAGAAACAAAAGATAGAATACTGAAGTCTCAAATTAAAATTGAGATTTTTGATATAAACGAGAGAATACTTGCAAATGAGGATATTGTTAATTTGCTTGCAACGAAGAAGAAGGAAGGAGTATTCATTGTAATATATACAATTGACCTTGTTGCGAAAAAGATATCCCATGAGATAGCAAGCGAGATAAGAACAGTAAGCTCTGAATTTTACACCTTTGGCGATACCTATTTACTTTTTGATAATAATACATTCGTTATATGGTTCAGCACTAGAGGTGTTTCGAATTCGTATGTTGGTTGTTATGGTAGCTTAGAGGCTGTTAACAAGCTAATAAAATTTTTCTTAAAAGTAGCACATAAGGAATCAAAACTGCATAGAATTTCAGAAATAACAGAAGTAGATCCACTAAAATATGTAAAAATTGTAAGCCCTGAAATGGTAATTGCTTATCAAAAAATAAGCTATATAGAGCCAAAAATAATCAATTATGAACAGCCATACTCAGCATTTATGATAATAACATCATCACGTATTATATTTCTAAGTGTTTATGGAAGTGATAGCAAAATTGTAGCTATTCCAAGACCATTTGTATTGTACGTTACACCTCTTCTTGTTAACGGGGATCAACTAATTAGAATAACCTATATGAAAGTGGGTCATTATGAAGAAATTCTTGTCAAGGTGAGAGATCCACAAGCTATCCTAAGAGCATTCATTTAACACTAACTCGTATCATCTATTACTTTACCCTTAGTTTCTGGAAGTAACCATATGCTAATACCTAAAAGTGTGTTAAATAGTATTGCTAAGGCCATACCCCCAGCGAATCCAGCACCAGGATAGATTAGTGTGACTAATAGAGGAGTGTATGGAGCAAAAAACGAAAGCCCTCTAGCTGTATTGTAGCATAGTCCACTTAATGTGCTTCTTAACTTTGTTGGAAATATTTCGGCAAACACAGGACCGAATCCTGCAAAATAGCCAATTCCAATTCCTAGGAAGAAAATTGAAATCAGTGCCATTAAATCAGAATACCAAAGTAGTGTTATGAAGAGTATACCTATCGATTGAATGGTTGTGAATATAGTAAATGATAACCTTCTGCCTATCTTATCCGCTAAGGCACCAAATAGTAGATGGCCTATTAATGCGCCTACTTGTGAAACAACAATCCAAATTCCTGCTCCAACAATACCTAGGCCCCTCTCAGATGCAAGATAATGAGGAAGCCATGTAAAGATGAGCCAATAAGCGTACATACCAAGCGTTGCCAACATAACTCCAAGTAATGTATTCTTAAAGACTGGCTGTAATTTTTCCCATGTTAATTTCTCTTTCTTTAATTCAATATGTTGTCTTCTAGACTTTAGCCAAATATCTGATTCTGGAAGCCAAAGAAACATACCAATCGCTATTACTAATGACGGAGCTGCAGAATACATGAAACACATGCGCCAACCAAAGGTCTCCATCAAAAATCCACCGATTATGGCAGATAAGCTAACCCCTATTGGTGCTCCTGATTGAAGAATAGCACCAGCTCTTCCTTTCATTTCTGGCGGGAATGTTTCATTTGTTAATGCTTGTGCGACTCCCCACTCTCCTCCAACACCAAATCCTGTTATGATTCGATAAATCAATAAGTCATATAGCCCAATGCTTAATCCGCAGAGAAGAGTTCCTATGGAGTACGTTAAAGTAGTTATTATAATGACTGGTTTTCTTCCAAGTCTGTCGGCAACAAAGCCAAAAAATATACCACCTAATGCCGTAGCTAAAAGCGAAAAACCCATGATTAAAGCGACTTCTGCATTTGAGAGAAAAAATTCAACTTTAATCTGTTCAAGCAAAAATGTATAAAGTATCAAGTCATAAAAGTCGAAAATCCAGCCTAGTAGGGCAAAGGTTAAAATTTTCCAGTGTATCCAAACAGGTTTTTCGTACTGATAAAGCATTAGTGTCCCACTACTATTGGGAATATATGTCTCTGAATGCGTGTTTGCTCCCATGTTTGCTTCCTCTCTCTTTGGTAACACATTTTGTTGCTCTAAAGAACTTAAAAATTTAACCTAAATTAATGAAAAACTAACTTTGGTTTTTGAAAGAAATCTATAATGCAAAAATTTTTCTTTTTCGGCTATTTTATTCCAAAAATCTTGTCTCATAAACTACCTTGACGTTTTGAGAATATAATTTTGTTTAACTTCAAAAGTTATATTAAAATAGCATGTTGCTTCATATTTTACGATTTTTTAAGATTTAAAC
>JAGGXT010000016.1 GCA_021162905.1 Candidatus Odinarchaeota archaeon
GAAATATACAGATTTTTTCCTAATTTTTCCAATTTTTTTCAAAAAATGTTTATCATTAAAATGGAATATTCCCTCTTGGTGATTTTTGATGTACGAAGCTAAACTTGAAGATGATATTAAGAAGGTTAGGGTATATTTTGAAGAAGTTCTTTCGAAAAGATATAAACTGCTAAAAAGTAAAAAAATGCAAGCAATTTTACGGATTCAAGATTTCCTCTTCGGAGCGATTCGAACATTTATGGATATTGCAGGTTTTTATCAGATATTACCACCCATAATAGGCCCGGTTACTGATCCTGGTATTAGGGGCGCTAAACAGGTCGACTTTGACTTCTATGGAAGGCGATGGAAAGTTATGAGTAGTATGATTCTCTATAAGCAACTTGCGTTACTCGCTCTGGATAAGATTTATGCGTTTTCTCCGAACATAAGGCTTGAGCCTCTTGAAACAGTTTCTACTGGAAGACATTTGGTTGAGTTTCAACAAGTAGATATAGAGGCTCGAAATTGGAGCATGGAAATGATGATGGAACTTGCTGAGGACTTAATAGTGTATACCATTAAAGCAGTTATAAAAAGCAAAAAGGAGGACTTAGAAATCCTTGGAAGAGAGCTAAAGGTGCCTAAACGACCATTTAAGAAATACACATATGATGAGATCTTTGAAGAAGCAAAAGAAATCGGAATGCCATTTAAGTACGGAGAAGAAGTACCATGGGATGTTGAGTATGAACTATCAAAACTTCACGACGACCCGTTCTGGATCATTGATTATCCAGTTGGTTCTCGAGGATTTTACTATCTCGAGGATTATAAGAGACCAGGCATTCTGAAATCTATGGATTTGGTATACCCTGAAGGATACGGAGAGGCTATTAGCGGTGGTGAAAGAGAACATAGGAAAGAAAAAATCGTTGATATTATTAGAAAAACTGGAGAGGACCCAAAGATATATAGCTGGTACTTCGAGATGATAGAAAACGAGGAAATAAAATCAGCCGGGTTTGGAATAGGATTTGAAAGATTCACAAGATACATAGTTGGTGAAAAACATATTGCTTATTGTGGCCCCTTTACAAAACTAGCAGGTGTTTTTGTTCCCTAATTCAATTATATTTTAACTTTTTTATCATCCACTCTTATAGAAAGAGTACTTGTGTTAGGGGGCATTTCTTATAAATTTTATTTTTTTCTCCCTAACACCTTTTATAATAATTGCTCTTAAAATGCATTTGAATTACCTACAGGAATATTACGAATAGAATAATGTATAAATATTCTCGCTCTCTAACTTGTATTGCAAATTAATGTAAACTGTGGGGAAAATTGTGAAGATTCAGAAATCAGTGGGAGGTGTTGTATTTTCAATAGAGGATGGTGATATTAAGTTCCTACTGATAAAAGTAACCTCCAAGAATGGAAAAGAGAAAGAGTGGTGGGAGTTTCCGAAAGGTATTCTTGAGCCAGGAGAAAAGGAAATAGATACATTGAAGAGAGAAATAAGAGAAGAAACCAATCTTACGGATATTGAAGTCATTAAGAAACTTGGAGAAGTAAAATACTGGTTCAGAGACTACGAGACAAAGGAGCTTGTTAGAAAAACAGTCGAATACTATCTTGTCAGGAAAATTTCTGGAGAGGTAAAAATCAGTTGGGAACACTCGGATTATAAGTGGGTATCCCTTGATGAGGCTCTAAATCTTCTTACTTACGATACACACAAAGAAGTTCTAAGAAAAGCATATGAGGAAATTAACAAATACGTAAAAAGAAAAAGAGAAGGAAAGAAAACTATAATAAAAAGTGATGAAATGAAGTCACTTCAGGAATTTTTCTAATACTACTAAATTATAGTTCATCATTGGGTAATTCCGCTAAAATGTCCACTTGAGCCTTCCAGATTAGAGCATCAGCTTTGTCTCTTAGCTTTTTAACATACTCTGGATTCAATTTTACAGCCTTTTCAAAACACTTAAGTCCTTCTTCATGCCTCTTGTTCATAAATAAAGCAAATCCTTTATTATACCACGCCTCAGCAAAGTTTGGATCTATTTTAATTGCCATATCAAAACAATTGATTGCCTCATTAAACCATTTAAGCCAGTATAACACAATACCTCTAGTGTTCCATTCTCTTTTATCTTTTGTATCTATACTTCCAGCTTTATATAATTCTTTTATAGCTTGCTTAGTACCTTCAAGAGAGTATATTCCCGAATCTCCATGAATAGACTCTAGGAATTGAGCAAATGACATTTGTAATTGTGAACCGGTATCATTCCTAGCTTCAACTCTTTTCCTCTCCAATTCAAGTTTTATCGCTCGATCATAGCAATATAAGGCATCTTTGTACTTTTTTAGGTTGTATAATGCATTTCCTTTCCCAAGCCACAATTCAACATTTTCTGGATGCATTCTTAAAATCCAGTCATAACATTTAGCGGCATCTTTATACTTCTTAAGATTCATTAGAACATTGCATTTTTCGTACCATGCTTCAAAAAGATTTGGATCTATTTTAATTGCCTTGTTTAAACACTTCAGAGCCTCTTTAAATTGATTCATTTTTGATAGGATGATACCTTTTAATGCCCATGCATGTGCAGACTTTGGTAACATTTTCAAAGTTATATTAATAATGCTAAGAGCCTCATCATATCGCCCTAGCTCATAGAAAATCATACTCTTGCCCATTAATACATCTAATTGTCCAGGACTAAGTTTTAAGGAGTTATCAAAACATTTAAGCGCTTCATCGTATCTCCTAAGTTGATATAATAGGTGACCCTTCGTAGCCCATATGCGTGCATCATTTGGATTTAACTCTAATGCCCGATCTATTGTTTTTAAACTCTCTTCATGTCTCCCGAAAATAAATAAAACATTACTCTTAATATTCCATGCGGTGCTATCATTCGGATTTAACTCTAATGCCTTATCGGCATATTTAAGAGCCTCTTCATATTTACCGTATTGAAATAGGAATAAAGCCTTGCCACTCAATGCAATCGAACGTGTTGACTCAAAGTTCTGAAGATTATCAAGAGTTTTGAAAATCTTATCGATTTTATCATTACTAATAGCATTACTTTTCAAGTCAAAAAGCCCTCCTTAATCCTTAAATTATTATCTTCTTCTCTCTTTTTATCCGCACAAAATCTCATGAAGGTCACCACTCAAACCCGATTTACAATATTTTTCATTAAGACATTTTTAAAGTCCTTAATTATCACCTACAGGATAGAGCCTTTCAAGCCTTATCGGAAACTTGTTGTCCTTCAAAGTTAATTTATAAATCTTTCTTTTTTTTCTAAGAAGGCTTGCGTGGATTGCTATATGTCGTACGCACAAAATTTAGATGATAACGAAACAGTAGCAGGTATTATTTTAAACAAATTAAACTCAGGCCAAATAGCTAATAAAATCTCTTATACGACTTAAGAGCTGCGGTATAAAATTTTCCCTCCTAGTAGGAAAAATGATGAGCGACTTTTTTCCCTCCTAGTAGGTCATTCGACAAAATGAGCCTCTCTAGTCGGCAACTTTTAAGGCTAGACGTTCTCATAGATTTTAAAGTTCTAAAAATTAATCTATGTAAGCAACTTTGAATTTTATCAGAACTTAAAAGCCTAGAAGTATTTATTTAGTTGTTTTTCAAGCTATCCTCAGAAATTAAAGAATGGGATACAAAAATGGATAAATCGCTTGTGGAGGATTTTGAAAAAATAGACCATGATGATTATAATGGATTATTCAGATTGGTTAAGAAGATAGTAAAAAAGCTACTAGGAAGAGAAAGAGCCTCAATGATGCTAGCTCTTGCATATCTGCATCCTAATATAGGCGCTTTTCACCAGATCGGAACCAATGTTATGGTCTTGAATAAACTAGTTTTAGAGGGTATAGAGCTTGTGTCTGATGATAAAAATAAGAAAAAAGCTTACGTTTTCTCCTTATTACTTCACGAATATCTCCATGCAGTTGGTATTATCAATGAAACGCAGGTTAGGAACTTAGTACTAGATATATCGCTGAAAATATTTGGTCCGAATCATTTAGTCACTAAATTTTCAGCCGGCAATCCATTCCAAATCTTTAATGGGCTACGGGAAGTTATTCTTCAGATTGCCGTGAATAAGAAGGATAATAAAGTTGTATTTATAGATAAATTTGATGCGGATAACGCAAATTATTTCATATAGATCTCTAATATAAGGTAATTAAACAACGTAAAAATGCTGCGAGGGTACTAAATACATATTTATTAAGGATTATAGTGAAATCGTTTTTACTACCATAATTAGTGGTAAGTTCTGGAAAATGATTCTGATTTTGACTAATATTCATAAAGTTTTGAAAATGGCAGTAAGATACAATAATATAAATATATAAGTGAAAATAAATAAATTCACGAGGTGAGCTAATGCCCAATGTAACATTTTCAATAAATGATGAATTATACAGTAAGATGAAAAAACATAAAGAAATAAATTGGAGTGCAGTTGTCAGAAAGGCTATTTCAGACTTCCTTAGAAAACTAGAAAGTAAAGAGAACATAATTAAAATGAAGGAGCTTAAGAAAAAAATGGAGAGCCTTGGAATTAACTTAGAGGATATTTCTCTTGAGGATGCAATAAAACACTATGAGAAAATGAGGGAGTTTGAATGGAAGAGATTCTCTACGACACAAACATCTTAATTGAATTTATAAAAAAGAAAAATTTCACGATAGATGGATATACGACCATTTTGAACGTAATTGAGTTTCCAAAAGCAGTATCTCTGAAAAATTTAAAAGTTATATATCCTAATACTGAAGATTACCATAAGAGCTTGATTATCACTGCAAAGCTTCTAAAGAGGGGGACTCCAATTCCTGCGATTGATATAATCATAGCGGCTGTGTCTATAAACTATGACCTTGTTTTAATTACAAAAGATAGGCACTTCAAATATATCAAAATGGTCGAGCCAAAGTTTAAACTTCAAATAGCACATATGTGATTACTAGTATAAGTTTCTGCCTATCTCTCGCCGCACGCTTAGCGTCCATTTTATCTTACCACTCATTTTAACTGGAATTTTAAGATTCGCCTGTAGAGAGACTTGATCTATCTGTGGCATCTTTTTTATTTTATTCATATATTTTCATTCCTACCAACCTTTTACTCAAGTTACCATATAAGTAGGAAGAAGAATAAGTTGTATTCATGAATAAAATAATGCAGGTAATGTAAATTTTTCATATAGACCCGCCTAATAAAGGTAGCTAACTAAATTATTAACTCTGACTAATGTCATAAGGCTTTAAAAATTTCTCTTTCTCGTGAAATTTGACTAATAGTGACAACTTTTCTTTCTCAATAGGATGAAAATTACCCGAGCTTGCTAAAATCTCCTTAAAAACGATAGCATTGCTGGACGTATCATCATATATTTTCTTAATCAGACTTAAAAAATATGTTTTACATCGTGCATCGTTAATTATTAATTTCCTAGCTATCTTAGCTCCCGCCAATGTTATGTAATAAGCATTTTCTCTTTCGCCTACCCAAATTGTATTTCGCTTTAAATCATCATACTTGGTTTTAAAAAGATAAACAGACCCCTCATAAAGCCATTCAATTACCTTCCAAAATAGTTCGGAGGACACCATACTACTCCCATATGGTACCTTTATTTCCTTTGGAACAGTCAAAGGCTTCTCTAAAGTTCCCATAAAGAACAGTAATAACAGAACCTTCCAATGATTAAAATCAAATTTTATCCTCTGGAAAATAAGGTTTTGTTCAAGATATTCTATAGCATCTACAAAGCCACCTCGCCAAAGACAATGAAATATTTTCGCATAAGACAAGTCTTCTCTTCTATTCAAAACATCCACCTTCCTTGAGGCCGCTGAGAGCATTTTAGATTTATCATTTCACTCAATAAATTATAGCCAATGCAGGAGTATACTGAACTATATATCTATTATTTTCCAAAAAGTATAAAATATTTACTGTATAATAGTATACGATAAAAGATAACGCAATACTCTAATAAGACTACTATGTATCAGTATACGATGACTTATGCAACGACAAAAAAGCAATCTCATTAAAGCTCTAGAGAGAACAGATGCCATAGATATATTGATATACGTCCTTGAACACGAACCGATCACAAGAAGCACACTCTTCAAAGAGGGATACAACAGAAACACTGTAAGACTTAGAATAAATGAGTTGACAAGCGCTGGTCTCCTTCGTGAGGAGCCATCCGACTCATTCCCGTATGAAATTAAAATATATCTAACAGAGAAGGGACGGAAAGTAGCAGAAGTTCTGAAAAAGCTAAAGATTTTAGAAAATAAGAATAAAAGTTAATGAGTTAATTAACATTTGTATGCTTCATTTTAAAATTTCTTTATAATCTCTCTAGCAGCTTGGAATGCAATTAGATGTCATTTACCTAATTTTCGAAAGGTTCCAGAGCTGAAGGCTTTCACATTATTATAGAAAATCTAGCACTTTACATCCGAATACAGCACGATTTAAATTCTTCCAAGAATGTCAAAAACAGCTTCTACTTTCTCTTCATGAAGTCTTGCAATATAATAGAGAATTTTCTGTTTCAAATCCTTCATATCTTTGCTCTCACTAAGTAGCCTCAAAGACAATAATAATCCGAGCTCAATCCCAAACTCAAAAGGATCTTGTACATCTTTTAGCCTTGCACACACCCTTCTAAGAATTGGTTCATTAGTGGTATTTTTCTTGATTATAGTCATAGAGACCACCTACTTCTATAACATTTACTTTAAAGAACGTATAATATACTATTTATTACATAAACCTGAGCAATAAACAAAATTTCCTCAGCTTAAATTAAAAGCCATATGGAAAATCATCAAAATCTCATCCACATCTAAAGTCTACAGTGAGAAAATATAGAAATAACAAGCTATCTATACTACAAATATAAACCAATCGCCGTGCGAATCACACGCTAAAAACCTCTTCTCATCAAGCCACTTTAATTGGTATATGTAATACGGATACCGCCACTCCTTCACAACTTCAAAATTCTCGGTATCGATAACTCTGACACACTTGTCTTCGAAGGATACCACCGCATAACGTCCAGACGGCGAGAAGTCATAGCGGATACCTTTGCAAAACCTCGGCTTCCCATCAATTTTACAACGCAAGCAAATACGCTTAACCACATCACCCTTCAAATCAATGCACAGCAATTCGTCCCAACTAGTATTTATGAGAGTAATATACCTGCCACTTGGATCCCATTTAAGATCCAAAAACTCATCTTCATTAGCATACGGCTGGTTAATTAACCACTTCTTGCTGTACGGCCTCGCCACTATTAGAAAACCCATAAGGTCCATCGCGGCTATTAACTTTCCATCCGGAGACCATGCAACCTCCACAATCGGCTCATTGGATACATACCACCACCGCATACAGCCTCTCTCAACATTGAACAGGACTATGCGCCCATCTCTAACTCCGAAAGCAACATATTTCCCATCATGCCTCCACGCTACCTTGCTCGATACGTCGTAAAATTTGAACTCATTCAGCAACTCAGGTTCGCC
>JAGGXT010000068.1 GCA_021162905.1 Candidatus Odinarchaeota archaeon
GGATTATTAGTAAAGTCTCTAAGTTTTTATCACTTATTCTTGAAAAAATCCCTGAGCGAGTCTATGAATATAAATTTCTTTTATTTTATATTTTCATTTCAATGATTGCAGCTGTACTTGCTGCGATATTCTACTACAACATGATTCCTGAAATAGAATCGTCATTGATTTCATTTTTTGGATCTAAGTTTTGGGGGACCTTGTCTCCGTTTTATCGAGAGAAAAATCAACTATTTGCGAGCGTAGGTGAGCACCTTACATCTCCATGGTCAATTTTCTATTATAATATGCACTTTATAACAATATTCTTCCTTATTGGTCTCTATTTTCTCTTTAAACGTGGCAAGGATGAAGATATTTTCATCTTGTTAATGGGTCTAACCACCCTATATTTCGCTGGCTCACTCATTAGGCTTGTACTTATCTTATCCCCCGCAGCCTCACTAATAGGTGCCTATGGTATAGTTGCAATATATTCACCTTTTGTGAAGCTATTTAAAATAAAACCAACAATAGTTGTAAGACGTAGAAAACGAGTAAGTAAAATGATAAGTAAGGAGTTTATAGCGCTAGCATTTGCTGCACTATTTATATTACTTGTCTTACAAACTTTTCATATTGTTACCGTTGATATGAGAATAGGTTCACCTGAAATTATTCCATCTGAAAATCTTACAGACTGGCCAGAAGCAATGGAATATGTTAACTTATATTTCCCAAAAAATGCTGTAATAGTCTCATGGTGGGACTATGGATATTGGATAACGACCCTAGGGAAAAGAGCAACTGTTGCAGATGGCGCTACTATGAATAAAACACAGATTGCTATGATAGGATATGCTTTTATGGCTCCCAATATAACAGAAACGCTCCGAGTACTTAGGAAATTTAGAGCGACTCATATTCTTGTGTATTTTGGTCTTTTCCAACAAGGTCTTGGTGGCGATGAAAATAAATGGATTTGGATGGTTAGAATAGCTGCTGATGTCTTTGGAAATGATACAATTAATCCTGATGATTATTATAATGAGACCGGTGGAGAAGTTAAACCCATGTTCTTTAATTCTACTATATATAAACTGCTTGTATACAGAGAGCCAGGTGGGCCCTATGCCCAAGTGGTTCAACATGCGTTATACAATCCTCAGTCTGCATATTATGAGTGGAGTAAACATATGCCTGGTCCCGATGATCTTAAATTCCTTGAGTTAGAATATATTTCAACAAATCACTTAGTTAAGATATACAAAATTAAGTGGGATGAATGGGAACGTTATGTCATTGAGAATAATATTACCTTAGAATGGCCTTAAATGGGTTTTGAAAATGGTTAAACAATTACGTAAATGTACAGTTTGTGGACGGTATACGATGAAAAAAGACAAATGCCCTGTCTGTGGTGGAGAACTTACTTTGCCCTATCCCCCCCGTTTTTCGCCAGAGAATAAATATCAAAAGTATAGAATTAAGCTTAAAAAAGAAAAGGGGCTTATTTAACTTTATTTCTCTCTTTTAAAGGAAAATATTAAACCATTTTCACGAGAAAATGATTCAATTTGAGTTGTAATTCTTTTAAGAGCTTCTTCGGCTGTTCTATAATCTCCCGCTATTACTTCCACTTTATACCTAGGAGCACCCACTGTATACATTTTTATTTCAACATCTTTCCTGCGAAATGCATTCTTACTGTTTAGTAGTGCCTGCTTTATAAGCTCTACACCATTCGATGCTGTTGATTGAAGTATTATAGTTCCAGATATTTCTACTTTAGGTATCTTTACCTGTGTTTTTATTATGTTATATATTTCTTTTGCTAAGTTCTTATCTAATCCAGCATCTATTAAAATCTTCTCTCCTTTCTCTACTGCCGTTTCAAAAGCTAAATAGACTTCACCATACTTTTTTTGTAGTGTCCAGCATATTTCGTCTACCTTATCTGTAGGCATATTTGCTCGTTCTAAAGCAATTTCAATTATCTTTCTGGCTTTTTGTTCTCGCTTCCATGATTGTATTTTTAGGATTTTTTGTTGCTTTGTTACTCTTCTCATTGACAAATCTATTTGTCCTTTTTCTGGAATTACCCTAAGAACTTTAGCTACCACTTTCTGCCCTTCTCTCACATGATCTCTTATGTTTTTGACCCATGTGGTTGATATTTCAGAGATATGTATCATTCCTTCTATATGATTATATTCGTCTAAAGCTACATAAGCACCATATGGTTTTATATTAGTAACTGTTGCAATAACAAGTTCTCCTTCTTCTGGTAATTTTCTTTTTTTTCTCATATATTCCACCCTATAATTATAAGCATCTTAAAATGAAGTATTTTGATTTGTTTTCAGTTTAAGATAAAACAATATATTTTCTATAAAGCTTATTATAGTACAATAAAGTTCCTTAGGAATATAAATAGTTATGTTAATTCTTCTATTATTTCTCCATATATTTTAGATTTTCCACCTGTTGGTTCAGCTAATACTTCCCCACATACGTTACAAATAACGCGTATACTGCATCTATCAAAAATTATCTGCTCATTACCACATTTACATCTTACTCTTAAGAATTTACTTCGTGGTTGGGGTATTAGAATCTTTTTTTTCGAAGGCATGAGGCATTACCTCATAATCTCTAATTTTTTTAAGCGAATTCCTTCTCTCATTATTATATAACCACATTCTTTACACTTTAATTTGAGAGTTTGCTTTTTAGTGACTTTTGCTGTTTTTCTCTGTATAGGCTTTGGCTGCCCTCCATATCCTTTTTTCTTTCTAGCATATCTTCTCGCACCAGCTTTTAGAGGCGATTCTTTTCCTTTCTTGTATATTGAAACTGTATGTATTGTGTGTGTTTTACACCTGGGGCAATATGTTCTTATTTCCTTTGTGATCTTCATTTTTACTGTCCTCCGAAAAGGCTAAAAAATTGTATTAAATTCCACTTATTAATCTTATGGTTAGGATGCGGTAACGTCAGAAAATAGATGATGCACCAAATATATGATTCGCCACCACCTCGCGTGGGCGTTTCTTTTGTTCTGGGGCATACGCTACTTATCGTCGTACCTCCTTTTTAAATCAGTCATTCTCGGATGTTACCAAGATGCAGTCAATCTCGCTCATCTTCAAGTTTCTCTTCCAGATTAATTTGCTCTGCTAATCCATCGTTAATCAATAAGTTTGCATTTTCTTTTGGAAGTTTCGCAATATCTCCTCTCTTAAATGGACCATATGTATTCAAATCCACCCCTGTTATCTCTGGAAGGTCTTGTTTTATTCTGACAATAATATACTCTTTACAAGCTTCCTTAGTTAACTCTAAGTCATGTCTTATAGGTTTTGTTTTTTCTTCTTTTATTTCCACAATAGAAGGTATCCCTTGATCAAGAGATATTCTCTCTCCTTTACTAATCGAATCAATAACTTTTTCAAGAATATGTGATATTTCAAGCAAAAAAACAGTTATTTTTAATTCAAAATCTGTTAATCGTTCAAAATCGGGTTTTTCATTTTCGTCAAAAATATACCTCATTATTTTCTTAAATCGTCTAAGAATTAATTCCTGTATCATAAATAGTACATATTTTAATTCTCTTTTCTTTAATTCTTTCAATATTTCATTATCTGCCTCAGAAATTTCGTTTTTTAGGCTGTTAATGTAATCACTAACTCTGTCAAAAAAATCTCTCTGCAATGGTCTTATTTCTTTGCATTCCTTCTCTTTCTTCCATGCAGAATAAATTTCTTTATACATGTATATAACCACCATAAATTACATTTCAATAAATTTCTGCATAATCCTTACCTACCAATAAGACCGCAACACTATCTGGGACTTCTACAATATCTCCTGGATTAAAGGGACCAAACAATTCCCCGTTTAAAACGATCTCTGGCGTTTTTTCAATAATTTTTATAATGTGATGTCCTTTCTTAAAAATAACCGAATCCTTCAGGGGATCAAATTTTTCCAGATCAGTATAATTTATGATTGATACTTTTAATCCTGTTTTTCCATGGAGTGATGAGGGTAATCTCATAAGCCTTTTTATATCAGCAGTTACAACGCTATCTATTTTACATGAAAAATCTTCAATTGCATACCTTAATATAATATTTAATGTATCATACCTTAATATAGATGTAGGCACAACTCCTTCTTGAAGTTTTTTGATTATTATTTCTTTATTAGTTGTTATTACCTCAACTTTTTCATGTCCTATATCTCTTTTTAGTTTTTCAATTTGCCTATTGTTTAGGTTTTTAAGAAAATTTATTAAAGCTTTTATGCTTTTTCCTCTCCAAGCAGGCTCATTCAGCAATGGTAAGATAATCTTTCCTTTTGTATGAACTATTCCTTGAAGTTTAGGATCCACACCTTGGCCCAGAAGATAGTTTACGATCTCTCTACGTGCATTTTGATCCATTTCCCTAATAATCTCTGAATTAACATGAATATGATAGCCCCTATGTCCGCTGAATGTGATTGTTAACTCGTTATAATTAAATCCAAAATCTGGTATTAAAAAGTCATCAATGAGTTTAAATGTTTCATTCTTAGCAGCTTCTAAACATTTTTCACAGAACCAAGTCTTTACACTAATTTTTGTTAATCCACACTTTGGGCATATATTTGGAGCTATACCCTTACCACTAAAGCCACAATTTTGACATATCCATGAATCATGAGAATCCTTACAGTCCGTGGGTATATGGTCTGCATCAATATCAAATACTAATTCAGCACCTATCCAAATTTTTTCCTGCATGCTTTTTGCATCTGGAAACTCATAATAAGCACTACTATAGTACGCATTTCTAGGGACTTTTCTCTTTAAATATAAAAAATACTCTTTCTCATTGCGAAATGAGATATGCCTTATCATAACATTCTCTTCAAATAGAGAAAATCCAAATTCTCTTCTTGTTATTTCTTCTGGTATATATTTTTCAATCCATAACTTATTATAATACTCTGAAAACTTATTTTTGAGGAACATTATGCTTTTTCGATTCATTCGTCTTCATCCCTCTAAGTCTTCTAAAATAGTACCTTATTGGATTTTTTTCCTCATCACATTGCATTTCTTCAGTGCATATTCCATGTACTTTAAGTGTCTTGCACGATGGCGGTGTATATTTTGTTCCACTTCCTCTTAATCCTGCAATATGCTCAACTTGATATCTGGCAATGTCCTCATCAAAGTCTGGGGATAAGCGCCAAATATCAATAACGTCATCAACACTAAAGCCTGCATTCAAAAGAAAGCTTGTTATTGCAAATCTCGCAATATGCGGCAGATTTTCACCTTTTTTGATTTTATTTAAAATGTAACGCATACAAGGTGGAAATATATCCGAGCTTTTTCTCTTTATTTTCTTTTCTGAATAAAATTTCATTTCGGTTTTTTCAATAATCTCTTTTATCTCTTTAACGGCCGTTTCTAATTGAGCCGGTATTCTCTTAATTTTTGTTTTTGTTATTTTTTCAAATACTTTTTCTCTTACTTTTTCGGAAAGCAATCTAGCAATTTCTTTTTTACTTAAATAAACATAC